>NZ_DATHKG010000043.1:0-20060 GCF_035489435.1 Flavitalea sp. | reverse complement strand
TCAAAACAATGAATTCAACCGTGACCATGAACCTTGCTACTATATTTAAGCTTCGTGGGGTAAATTTTACAATCAGCGCCGCCTGCGCCAGCGGTTCACATGCAATCGGCCTTGGATATCATTTTATCAAAACCGGGTTGCAGGACACTGTGATCTGTGGAGGCGCCCAGGAAATAAATTTAAACGCTATGGGTAATTTTGATGCCTTATCTGCGTTCTCGGTGCGGGAATCAGAACCTTCAAAAGCTTCAAGGCCATTTGACCGTGACCGCGATGGTCTGATACCCAGTGGTGGCGCTGCAACCCTGGTCCTGGAGAGTCTCGAATCGGCTCAAAAACGCGGAGCCCCGATACTAGCTGAGGTAGTTGGATATGGTTTTTCGTCGAACGGAGGCCATATATCGAACCCGACAGTCGATGGTCCGGTGCGTGCGCTGAGTATGGCGTTGCGTGATGCCGGCTTGCTGGCATCGGAAATAGGCTATATAAATGCGCATGCAACTTCAACACCGGCCGGGGATGCAAGCGAAGCAAAAGCAATTGCGACGGTATTTGGAGAAAAGAAAATAAAAGTAAGTTCTACAAAATCTATGACGGGTCATGAGTGTTGGATGGCTGGTGCGAGTGAAATTGTGTATTCGATGCTGATGATGCAAAATGGATTTATCGCACCCAATATAAATTTCGAAAATCCTGACGAAGATTCGGCAAAACTGGATATAGTTGAAAAGACAATAGATATAAATTTTAAAGTATTTTTGTCTAACTCATTCGGGTTTGGAGGCACCAACTCGTCACTGATTGTCAGAAAAATGCCTTAAACTTACTGTATGAACAAAGCAGAGATTATTGAGAAAGTTAATGAGTTCCTGGTGGAAGAATTTGAAGTCTCCGCTGAGAAAATTACACCTGAGGCAAATCTAAAAGAAACCCTCGAGTTAGATAGTCTTGACTATATTGACCTCGTTGTTGTAATTGAAAATAATTTCGCTTTTAAAGTTAAACCCGAAGATTTCCAGGGAATCACAACGTTTAGCAGCTTCTATGACTATGTCATTTCAAAGGTTAGTTCAAAAGAACCTGTCTGATGCCTGGTTGGGAGGGAAAATCAAGAGGAAGCAAATCAGGCTACGGAATATTTGTTTGGGTACTGAGATCTTTTGGAGTGTTCCCTGCATATTTTCTCCTGCGTTTAGTATCCTTTTACTTCTTCCTCTTTTCTTCGAAGTCATCAAAAGAAGCTTTTAAGCTTTTTAATAAACGACTGGGATATTCCAGGACAGCCTCACTCTTTAAGGTGTATAAAAATTATTACCGGTTCGGTCAAAGCCTTATCGATAAAGTAGTGGTGATGTCTGGTATGCCTAACCGCTTCAGCTTCGATTTTGATGGTGAACAAAACCTGAGAGAGATGGTTGCGGCCGGCAACGGAGGCCTCTTGTTAAGTGCCCATGTTGGCAACTGGGAGATTGCCGGACACTTACTTAAGCGGTTGGGTACAAAGATCAACATTGTAATGTTCGATGGAGAACATCAGCAAATCAAGCAATATCTTTCCGGTATAACAGGTGAAAGAAACGTAAAAGTGATCGTTATCAAAAACGATATATCGCATATTTACCAGATCAGCGAAGCTTTAAGCCGCAAAGAACTTGTATGTATGCATGCTGATCGTTTTCTGGAAGGCAACAAGGTTAAGGAAGTAAATTTCATGGGATCGCCTGCGAAACTTCCGATCGGTCCTTTTGTGCTGGCTTCCACATTTAAGGTGCCTGTTTCTTTCGTTTTTGCGATGAAAGAATCCAGCCTGCACTACCATTTTTTTGCTACTCCAGACCAAAACAACTCATCTTTAGGGAAAGAAGCACTCACAACAAAATTAATGCAGGAATTTGCAGGTGAAATGGCAAAGAAAGTGAGAGCCTACCCCGAGCAATGGTATAATTTCTATAACTTCTGGCAATAACCGAAAATGAATTGAGATTAAGGATTAATAATTATTTTCAATCGTTATTTTCGCGACGGGCTGCCGAGAATAAAGTTTATATATCAATACGAAATCCAACAATAATGCATAACAAATGTCGCTAGTAAAAAATATAGAAACAGTGATACCTCAGCGGATGCCTTTTGTAATGATCAGCGAATTGATTCAATCTGATGCTTCAACCTCAAGGTCAACCTTCGAGGTGAAAGCTGATAATATTTTTCTTAAAGAAAACCAGTTGCAGGAACCGGCACTGGTGGAAAATATAGCACAGACAGCGGCTGCACGTGCGGGGTATATGGCCATCCAGGAACAGCGCCCGGTAACTATCGGCTATATTGGGGCAATTCAAAACCTGGAAGTGTTTGATCTGCCATTTTTAGGCGACCAGCTTGATACAGAAATCAGGGTGATGAACCAGGTGTTTGACGTTACACTGATTGGGGCAACTGTGAGCTGTGAGGGAAAAAGAATAGCCACTTGTGAAATGAAAATTTTTATTACAAAACAATCATAAAAGCAATTAGTATGAAACGCACATCTAAGAATGAACGGATGAAAAAGATTGTACGCCTGTTTTTATTGAGCCTTATTTCAATTCAATCCATCACGGCGTTTTCACAAACGGCTAAAGAAGTTTTTAACAACTCTGAAACAAAACTTCTATATCTCGGGATTGATTTTACAAAAGCAAGATTGATAGGTGACGCGGCCGCGAACGAAGTCGATATCCGCGACCGGCAGTTTGCCGCTATCAATGATGTAGTGGTCAATGAACCAAAACGCTATGAAATCAATGCAGCTTTCAACAGGTCGGAGATTGAGAATGATCTTTCCCTGGTAGCAAAAAGAAATGAGAAGATCAAGGCTGAAGAAATAAAATCAACCAGTGCAGCAGATTTCAACCGCCTTAAGGAATCGGATATTAATTCAATTGTAAAAGGGTATGATTTCGGAAACAAAGCTGGTGTCGGAATTTTGTTAGTGATGGAGGGAATGAGTAAGGGAGAAAAAGCTGCTTCGATCTGGGTTACGCTTGTAGATATGAAATCGAAAAAAGTATTGATGACCGAAAGAGTGGAATCAAAGACTTCAGCCGGATTCAGCTTTAGAAATTATTGGGCATCTTCGATCAGGAATTTGCTGGAATCCATTGATAAAAAGAAATACAACGAGTGGAAACAAAAATATTCCTGATCTTGGATTTTTGCACCAGGTAAAATGAACCGGCAGGAAGGAGATAAACAATGATTAAAACCCTGAAAGATAAAAGAACAATTAGAGTTCGGTTTAATGAAGCAGATCCGCTAGGTGTTGTCTGGCATGGACATTATGTTCGTTACTTCGAAGATGGCCGGGAATCCTTCGGTCAGAAATATGGAATCAGCTACCTGGACTTTTTCAACCATGGGGTGGTTGTGCCGGTAGTGCATATTGACTGTGATTACAAAAGACCCTTACGTTATGGTGAATCCGTTTTTGTAGAGACCGAATATATCCCCTGTGATGCAGCTAAATTACATTTCAAATATAAACTGACAACATTGACTGGTGAACTTGTTGCGACCGGGTCATCAATGCAGGTGTTCCTGGGACGGGAGGACTTTATACTCCAGCTTGTGAATCCGCCTTTTTTTGCTGAATGGAAATTAAAACAAGGGTTGGATCAAAATTAATAATGAGAGCAGTTTACACCATAGCTGATAATATATTGTCGCCTTTGGGTTTCAACACAGAGGAAAACTTTCTGAACCTGAAACAGGAATTGACAGGAATTAAAAAGCATGATGACCCCGCGGTTTCTCCGCAGCCATTCCAGGCTTCATTATTTAGTGATAAACAGCGGGCGGCCCTGATGAAGGGGGCAGATACCGACCATTCAATGTTTGAACGGGCACTTATCAATTCTGTTAAAGATGCACTCAGTTACACTTCTGTTGATCCGGCAGATCCGAAAACAGTCTTCATTATCTCTTCAACCAAAGGAAATATTGCAATGGTTGAGAAGCCTGAATCCGAACGGGTTTCTGCTGAAACGATTTCCCTTTATCATTCAGCAAAAATAGTGGCAACGCATTTTGATAACAGGAATCTTCCACTGGTCGTTTCGAATGCTTGTATATCTGGTGTTCTTGCGATCTTAACAGCAAAAAGGTTAATAGAAAGTGGTGCCTATGAGCATGCTATCGTTGCTGGTGCTGATATCATTACAAAATTCATTTTGTCTGGCTTCCAGTCGTTCCAGGCAGTTAGCCCAGAACCTTGTAAGCCCTTTGATCAGGCGCGGGACGGAGTTACACTGGGTGAAGGTGCTGCAACAATGATTCTTTCCGTAGATAGTTCGAAAGGCAACAAATCAGTGCTTGTAATGGCAGGCTCTACAAGTAACGATGCAAATCATATCTCCGGGCCTTCGAGAACCGGGGAACCACTGTTTAATTCTATCAGCAAAAGTATTAAGCAAGCCGGGATAAAAAACACCGATATTGGGTTTATCTCTGCGCATGGCACAGCAACAATATACAATGACGAGATGGAGGCCAGGGCTATTTCCCTGGCCGGAATGCAACAGGTACCGGTGAACAGCCTGAAAGGATACTATGGTCATACACTTGGAGCGGCTGGACTAATTGAATCAATAGTTTCTGTTGAAAGTTTGAGAGAAGACATTGTATTACCGACGAAAGGCTTCCGGAATTTAGGCGTTTCACAAGAGATAAATGTTTGCGCGGAGCTCGAAAACAGGAATTTGAAATATATGTTAAAGACAGCCTCCGGGTTCGGAGGTTGTAATGCCGCAATGATTTTCGGTAAGAATACTTAATTTAAGAATGCTTAATTTATAATAATCACCAGGATCGGTTTTAAACCCTGGATATCACACAATCATTTCAAAATGAAAACAGAAAAAATCGATGTCCTGGTTATAGGGGCCGGACCTTCAGGAACAGTAGCAGCATCTATTGTAAATAAAGCCGGGTACAAAGTAAAAATTGTGGAGAAACTGCGCTTCCCACGATTTGTGATCGGTGAAAGTTTGTTGCCAAGATGTATGGAAGCCCTTACAGAAGCTGGCTTTGTTGAAGCGTTAAAAGCAAAAGGTTTCCAGCAAAAGAATGGTGCAAAGTTTGTAAAGCAGGGTAAAATCTGCGATTATTCTTTTGCAGATCAGTTTACTGATGGATGGAATTGGACCTGGCAGGTACCAAGGGCTGAGTTTGATAAAACACTTGCCGATGAGTGTGAGAGAATGGGCATACCGGTGCATTATGAAACAACCGTTACAAATATTGTATTTAATGGTTCCGACTCCATAACCACCGTTGAAGATGTTGATGGTAACAAAAGCCAGATCGAAGCAAAGTTCATAATCGATGGAAGTGGTTACGGGCGTGTTATTCCAAAACTTTTTAATTTAGACCGGCCTTCGAACCTCCCGGGGCGCAAAGCTTTATTTGTGCATACCAGGGATGTAAAACGTTCAATGGCAGATGAACCAAACAGGATCACAATCATTGTTCACAAACCAGGTATCTGGGTTTGGGTCATTCCTTTTTCAAATGGAATCACATCTTTGGGATTTGTAGGAAGTCCTGATTTTTTTGAAGGATTTTCGGGCACAGATGAAGAAAAACTCCGTGCCATGATAGCTTCAGAGCCGTATCTCAGCGAAAGATTCAAAGATGTTGAGTTTGTGTTCGAAACAAGAAAGCTCGAATCCTGGTCAAGCACCACCGACAAATTCTATGGTGATGGTTTTGTATTGACCGGGAACGTGACGGAGTTTCTTGACCCGGTTTTTTCTTCTGGTGTTACCCTGGCAACTGTATCAAGCCAGACCGCTGCGAACCTCGTAGTTAAAAAACTGAGGGGTGAAGACGTTGATTGGGAAAAAGAATATATGCAACCAACAATGCAGGGCGTGAATACATTCCGCTCATACGTAATGGCTTGGTATGAAGGTACACTTGATACAATCTTTTTTGCAGATCAACAGAATCCGCTGGTAAAAAGCCAGATCTGTTCGGTACTTGCAGGATATGTCTGGGATCTGAATAACCCATATGTAAAATTTCATGATAGCGCTTTGCACAAGCTCGCCAGGATGATTGACCTGCGCGACATGATCCGGACTGACAATGAATAAATCGCAACATATTATCACCGCCAGTTGCGTTATCGGAAATGATAAGGTGTACAAAAACGGTGAGCTGTTATTTGAAGGAAATAGTGCGAACGTATCAGATCTGCTCCCAGGATTGTACGATTTCCTGGCACCCGATTATCCAAAGTTCTATAAAATGGACAATGTAAGTAAACTTGGCTGGCTGGCTACGGAAATTTTATTAAAGGGTAGTTTTGAAAAAACAGCATATGCCCTGGAAGATGTCGGAGTCGTTTTCTCGAACTCCAACTCAAGCCTTGATACTGACCTCAGGTATTTTCAAACAGTGAGCGGTTATCCAAGCCCTTCTCTGTTCGTTTATACATTGCCAAATATTGTAATTGGCGAAGTCTGCATCAGGCACAAATTCCAGGGAGAAAATGCATTTTTTATTTTTGAAAAATTTCAGGCTGATTTTATCCGGCAGTATACAGGCGGTTTGCTTGACACAGGTGTAGTAAAGGCTTGTATCTGTGGCTGGGTCGAGATCCTGGCAAATGAGTATAAGGCAGCGGTTTTCCTCGTAGAGCAGAAAAATACCGGGTTGGAGTTTACTGCCGCCAATATGTACAGATTATTCAATCTTTGATTGAGCAGTCTTTGATTGAGTCCCGGAGAACAGAATATGATTTTAATTAACTTTACAACATTGATCAAATAAAGCCGATGGATAAATTAATGTATGACCTGAAGACCCAGTTAATTGAACAATTAAATCTGCAGGATAAAAAGCCTGAGGATATCGGGGATGATGAAGCACTGTTTAAGGAAGGGCTTGGTTTGGATTCCATTGATGCATTGGAGTTGATAGTTTTGTTGCAACAAAATTATAAGATCAAACTTGCCAATGCTGAGGACGGACCGAAAGTTTTTCGTTCGGTCAGGACCATGGCAGAATATATTACTGAACATCAAGGTAAAACGGTATAATGAGTCAAACTGACCCGGGGGTATATATTGCGGGTTTAGGAGTTATCTCAGCGATTGGTAAAAATGTCGCTGAATCCCTCATATCTTTTGAGAATCAGCATGCGGGTATGTCGGCCATTACAATGCTTGATACCATTCACCGCGACCAGTTGCCGGTAGCAGAGGTTAAACTTAATAACCAACAGCTTGCTGAAATTGGGGAAGTCTCACCATTAATTCCCCGCACCGCTTTGCTGAGTATGGCTGCTGCAAAAGAAGCGCTGACAGATGCTGGCCTCAGCCAGTTGGGTTCATTAAGATGTGGTTTCATTTCTGCCAATACCACCGGAGGAATGGATCTGTCTGAAAACTTTTTTGCTGAATTCCGGAAAGATCCTGCCTCCGGTCACCTGCGAGACATCATTCACCACGAATGTGGCGCAGTTACCGACCTGGTTGCAGATGCACTGGGTATCAATCATTATGTTTCAACTATAAGTACTGCTTGCTCGTCTTCAGCGAATGCAATCTTTTTTGGTGCAAGACTCATACGCCATAATATTCTTGATGTAGTCGTTGCCGGTGGAACAGACGCACTTACAAAATTTACCATCAATGGGTTTAACACCCTGATGATTCTTGACAAAGAATATTGTAAGCCTTTTGATGAAAACCGTAAAGGTCTGAATCTCGGCGAAGGCGCCGGTTATGTGGTTTTGGTATCAGAAGATTTAATGAAGGGGCTTGAAAAAATGCCATATGCCTTTCTTGCAGGTTATGCCAATGCAAATGACGCTTATCATCAAACGGCTTCGTCGCCGGAAGGTACAGGGTCTTGGCTTGCAATGACCGGGGCATTGAAGCGAAGCGGTCTTCAAACCACTGATATTGATTATATCAATCTTCATGGTACCGGTACACAAAACAATGATGTAGCTGAAGGTACCGCGATTCAAAGGCTTTTTGCTCCGGCCTTCCCACCTATGAGTTCGACAAAATCATTTACGGGTCATACACTGGGAGCAAGTGGTAGCATAGAAGCCGTGTTTTCCTGTCTCGCTATCCGCCACGGCATCATCTTTCCGAATCTCAGGTTCAGTACACCGATGAAAGAACTTTCTTTTATTCCGGAAACCAAATACCTGGTAAATCAGGATGTTAAAAATGTGATGTCAAACTCATTCGGATTTGGTGGCAACTGCTCTTCACTGATATTTTCAAAACCGCAGTTCTAATATGTTTATCCGCGCGCTTGCCAGCATATCACCACAGCAGAGTTTTGGCGCAGTTCATCTGCCGGCTGATCCTGTTGTGTATCATTCAAACAGGTTAAGCTGCATCGAACCGGATTATAAGGAATGGATTGATCCTAAGATGATCCGGCGTATGAGTCGTATCATTAAAATGGGGGTAGCGACTGCTTCGTTATGCTTAAAGCAGGCTGGACTGGAAGCTCCTGACGCAATTGTTACCGGTAGCGCATATGGATGCCTTGAGGATACAGGGGTGTTCCTGAACAGGATGATAGAGTTCAATGAAGAAATGCTGAACCCTACTTCATTTATACAATCAACGCATAATACTGTTGGGGCACAAGTCGCATTGTTGGTTAAATGTTATGGCTATAATAACACGTTTGCCCATCGTGGCTTTTCTTTTGAAAGCGCATTGCTCGATGGAATCCTTTTATTAAAAGATAAAGAAGCTAAAAATGTGCTCGTTGGTGCTGCCGATGAAATAACCAATATCAGTTTCGGGATACTAAACAGGTTTGGTATTTATCGCCAGGAAGAAATCTCAAACCTGGATTTAATTACAAACCCGGCCAATGGAACAATAGCCGGTGAGGGCTCAACATTTTTTTTACTCGCAAACGAACCTTCAGCTGATGATTTTGCTGTGCTCAATGCGATTCATACCTTTTATAAACCGGCCCGGGTGGAGGATGTTGCTAAAGAGATCAGTTCATTTCTGAAAGCACAGTCTTTAACTATCCATGAAATAGACCTGGTAATAGGTGGTATGAATGGCGATCTTGTTAACGATGGGCTTTATCACCAACTCAATACAACTATTCTGAGTGGAACCAGGGTTCTTCCATATAAACATCTTTGCGGTGAATATCCAACCTCATCTGCCTTTGCACTTTGGTATGCGGCAACAGAACTTAAAACAGGCAAGATCACCGATCGGCATCAGCCTTCTGCACCTGGTTCAGCAAATAAAAAACATGTCCTGATTTACAATAATTACAAGAATATTCATCATTCACTTTTCCTTGTTTCATCATGCTGACTTTTAAAAACACAACGCTGTTTTTCGGTTTGCTGGTGATCACACTCATTGCCTTCGATATTTACGGTGATTTAAGCTGGTTAATATACCTGGTCGTAGCGCTGGCGTATAGCCTGATGCTATTCTATGGAAGTGCTAACGTGGCTTCCGGATTTTACATGAAAGTAGTTAGTCACGGAGGGACAGCTTCAAAACAAATTGCTATAACCTTTGATGATGGCCCTGCCGACCGGTTTACAAATGAAATAGTTGATCTGCTGGGAGAACAACAGGTTCCGGCGGCATTTTTTTGTATTGGTAAAAACATTGCAGGCCGCGAACAAATCATCACAAAGATGGTTTCATCGGGTCATATCATTGGTAATCATAGCCACAGCCATCATTTCTGGTTTGATATATATGGTTCGGCTAAAATGGAGGCAGATTTGCAGCAGATGAACGAAGAACTTTATCGGGTTACAGGATTGAAACCACTATTTTTCCGTCCACCTTATGGAGTTACAAATCCGAACCTGGCAAAAGCGGTGGCTCACCTGGACATGGTAGCTGTGGGTTGGAACATCAGGTCGCTGGATACAATTGTTAAGGATCCCAAAAAATTGCTGCATAAAGTGCTTAAAGCTGTTAAACCTGGTGCGATAATATTATTTCATGATACCAGCGAGACAACCTTTTTAATGCTTAAGGCATTTATAGAAGGTGCGAGAGAACAGGGATACGAATTTGTGAAATTAGACAAATTGATTAACTCAACTCCATATGCATAATGCTTTAAGATTAGTCTTTTTTTGTTTAATGTTTGCGGGTGGACTGGCTAATGCACAACCTGCAGGATATAAACTGATTGCAGATAACACAGCGTTCAAACAACAGTTCTCTGCTGCAGCTAAAAAACTGAATACTATTCAAAGTGATTTTGTCCAGGAGAAGAACCTGGCTATGCTTTCGGAAAAAATAACATCCAATGGCAAATTTTGGTTTAAGAAAGACAACCTGGTAAGAATGGAATATACAAGTCCATTCAGATACCTGATGATCATCAATAAAAACAACGTTTATATCAAAGATGATCAGAAAGAGAACAAAATATCTGCCAGGTCAAACAAAATGTTTCAACAGATCAATCGGATCATTGTTGACTGTGTGCAGGGTACCGCACTTGATAATAAAGACTTCACTGTTAAAACACTTGAAGGGAACGATGGTTACCTGGTCTATCTTTCCCCGGTAACAAAAACAATGAAGGATCTGTTCAATAATATCAATGTAGTCGTTGATAAAAAAGATTATTCTATTTTGCTCATGGAGATGGTGGAAACAGGGGGAGATAATACCATTATAAGATTTACTAATAAGCAATTAAATATACCTGTAGCTGATGCGCTTTTTGCTATTAAGTAGTCTGGCTTTTGTAATTTGTATTGCAGGTTGTTCATCTGCCTATAAATCCTTGTCCCCCGCTACCGGGGATGTTGCCTGTATCCGGAAATTCAAACCGGAATTTAATTCAACCTTATACAATACCCAGGTGAACGTGGTTGGAAAACATCTCAGTGGTTTGCTGCTTTTTAAATTGATGCCAGACTCTAGTCTGCGCATTGTTTTTTCAAGTGAGATGGGAGTTAAGTTTTTTGATTTTGAATTTGGGTCCGATGGAGTTTTTAAAGTTCACCAGATTATGAAACAGCTTGATAAAAAATCGGTGATCAAAACACTCAAAAGTGATTTCGAATTAATCCTCATGCGCAACATAGCTGCGGATAGAGTTGTGATTAAAACAGACAGTTACAATACCTGGTATGGTTTTCCTGCCAATAAAGAAACGCACTATTATATTACAAACCAGGCTTGTGATAGCCTGGTCCGGATAGAAAACGCTATGAAGCGCAAACCAAAGGTGCAGATCGTTATGCTGGATTATAATAATGGGATTCCGGATACTATCGGAATCACCCACAGGAATTTTAATTTTGATATCGGGTTAAAATATATTAAACGCTGATTTAAAATACATAAAACGCTGATGTTACTGGACAACTTCTATTTTATCAGGTCGTATGAGCCGGCAGATTACTCGCTGAAAGCCGTGCTTGAATTTGATGGGGCTCATTCCATTTTCAAAGGGCATTTTCCTGCAGTACCGGTGGTGCCCGGTGTTTGTATGATGCAAATTGTAAAAGAGTTGTTTGAAAAACATAGTGGTAAAACCGCGAGGTTCACAAAAGTGCCACTCATGAAATTTCTTTCATTGATAAATCCACTGAAGAACGCAACTGTGAAAATCGATCTGTTGTATTCGATTATTGATGAAAACAATTTTCAGCTTACAGCAAGTTTGTTAAATGAAAATGTTGTTTATTTTAAATTTAAAGGAGTTGCTACTGTTATTGATTCAACGAACAAACAATGAAGTCTTCAATCTTATATCTCTTGATGATGCACCGATCATAATCCTGAATTCACCCGGTTCAACAACTTTTTTAAGATTTAGATCAAGCATGGATAATTCTTCAGGTCCAACCTTAAAACTGATCACCTTGGTTTCCCCTGCTTTCAAATAGATTCTCTGGAAGCCTTTAAGTTCCATTACTGGTCTGGCCAGTGAGGCGAGTTCATCCCTGATATACAATTGCGCTACTTCTTCACCCGCACGGTTACCTGTATTTTTCAATGTGCAGGTCACGATCACAGAGTCTGTATTTTCAATATTGTTTTTTGTCATTTTTAGCCCGCTATATTCAAATTTTGTATAACTAAGTCCGAAACCAAATGGGAATAACGGTACGCCAGTCAGATCATAATAATCATCACCACGACCGGTCGGTTTATGATTATAAACGAGTGGTACCTGTCCCACCGATACAGGGAATGTCACAGGCAGACGGCCAGCCGGATTATAATCTCCAAACAGGACATCAGCTACGGCATGGCCACCTTCCTCCCCGGGATACCAGACGTCAATAATACCAGGTACCTTATCAATCCATGATGCCATAGTGATTGCGCTGCCGCCAACAAGTATAACAATCAACGGCTTGCCGGTTGCAGCAACCTTCCTGATCAATAATTCCTGTTTGCCTGGCAATTCAAGGAAGGCACGGTCCTGGAACTCGCCTTCATGTATGCCGGCCACGATGATGGCGACATCCGATTTTTTTGCCAGTTCAGTCGCCTCGTTTATGAGCGTATTTTCGTTTGTTGGAAGACCATAATTTGATACCAACCTGATCGTACCATTAGCAACGGGTTCATGAAACTCGATTTTGATCGCAATGGGTTTATTCTTTGAAAAATCATAATTAACTGTATTTGTATGGTAACCTTGTTTCATCCAGTTGTCAATCACCAGTTTGTTATTGATATAAAGCCTGAATCCGTCATTGCCTTCAAGGCCGAGTTTATAAGCGCCGCTTCGCGGAAATGTGAGGTTACCGGTCCACCTTACAGAGTAATTATCTGTTCTCAGGTTTTCTGATGGAGGCATAAATGTCCATTTAAAATTCACTACCTGGTCAACACGTTCGAACAAAGGTTTTCCTTCAAGTAATATGTTGTCGAAATAAGTTGCTTTTAAACCTTTTTGTGAATTACCCTTATCATCCCGATTTGATAAAAAGGAATCCGCTACGGGAACCGGGACTATGTTCGCAATGCCCGGTCCTGGTGCATAACTGACTACGGTTGCTTTTCCGAGCTTTCGTTGAACTCCTTCAAGGATGCTCACTTTATTATTTCCTGGTCCGCTATATCCGCCTAATCTTGCTTCAGTGGCATCAGTACCAATTAAAGCAATTGATTTAATTGATTTGCTCAATGGCAAAATATTTCTATCATTTTTGAGAAGTACTATTGATTCGAGCGCAGCTTTCTTCGCTATGACTTTATGGTCTGTGCCCGCCATTAATTTTTTGGCTTCCGTTTCCGGCATATAAGGGTTTTCAAAAAGACCCAATTCGAATTTTGCTTTTAGCACACGGGCAACAGCTGAATCTATTACAGGCTGGGCAACACAGCCATCAAGAAAATGTGGATCAAATAATTTATGATGTTCCTGATTTGTCTGGAAAATCACGTCCAGTCCATTTTTTACACTTTCAGCACCGGAAGCAGGATAATCTTTGGTTGTAAAATGAAGCACATTTGCACCGCCTACAGCACCGGCATCTGATATCACAAAACCATCAAACTTCCATTCCTTTTTTAGTTTTTCATTAAGCAGCCAGTTGTTAGCTGAAGCCGGTGACCCGTTGATAGAATTATAACTGGTCATGATTGAACGTGAACCACCGCGTTCAATACAGGCCTTGAATGGTACCAGATAGATTTCTTCCAGCAGTCGCTCATTGAAATGGATAGGATAACTATCACGTCCGCCATCACCGGAATTTGCCAGGAAATGTTTAGGTGTTGTAATAATATTCCGGGACTCGAAAGCTTTGACAAATGCCACACCCATCTCTGCAGAAAGTAATGGATCTTCTCCATATGTTTCTTCGACCCTTCCCCAACGAACGTCAGCTGCAATATTAACTACCGGTGAAAGTATTTGCCGGATCCCTCTTGCTTGTGATTCTACCGCTATCGCGCTGGCAACCTCGCTCATGAGACCGGTATTGAAACTTGCTGCCAGCCCTATCGCCTGGGGAAATGCAGTGCCACCTTCACGAACCACACCATGCAGTGCTTCATCAAATGCTATAACAGGTATGCCTAACCGGGTTTTTTTTATGAAGAAACGTTGCGTGGAATTTATCTTTTTTAATAATGATAAAGCAGATTCGCTAGTGTTATATTTCAGTATTTGAGCCGCGTTGGAATTTCCGCCCGATTCGGCGCTGAACTGGAAGCCAAAAATACCATTGGTGAATTTTGATTCATTTGACGAATCAACCTGGCCGGGGATCATAAATAACTGCCAGAATTTTTCCTGCGGTGTCATCCTGTTCAAAAGATCCTTTACCCTTTCATGAACGGGCAGTGAAGGATTTTTATAAGGCATAACCTCCTGGGCAGATAAACCGAAATGAAAAGACAGTAGGAGAATGACTAAGGCGGGTTTTGTTCGCATACCCAAAACTATTGCAGATCACCTTGGTAAACAAAAACGGCTGTCCGAATGGACAGCCGTTGTATATTTATTATCAATTATTAATCTTCATCTGCATGCAGCGTATCCTTATGGTCCTCCGGATTATAAGTAGTCTGCAACTCTGCCAGCTTCTTTTTACCATATGCCAGCCGGGTAATTAATACAAACAACACAGGAACAAGGAAAATCGCAAAAAGTGTTGCTGCAAACATCCCTCCTAAAACAGTCCAACCGATGGTTTCTCTTGCAACCGCCCCTGCACCTGAAGCGAAAACGAGCGGTGTTACACCGAGGATAAATGCCAGTGAGGTCATGATGATTGGTCTTAACCTTAGTTTCACCGCTTCTATAGTCGCCGCAATCAGTTCCATACCCCAATCCACTCTTTCTTTAGCGAACTCAACGATCAGGATCGCATTTTTTGCAGCAAGTCCGATCAGTGTTATCAATCCTATTTGAGCATAAAGGTTATTATCAAGCCTCGGAATAAAAATCAGGGCAAGGATAGCACCGAATGCAGCCAGGGGTATTGAAAGGAGGATAGAAAATGGAACGGACCAACTTTCATACAAAGCTGCCAGCAGCAGGAACACGAACAACAAAGAAAGACCGAAAATGATCAACGTACTGTTTCCGGATGCAATTTCTTCACGGCTCAAACCAGAAAAGTCATAACCATACCCGTTAGGCAAAACCTGGTCTGCTACTTCCCTGAGTGCCTGGATCGCTTCACCACTGCTATAACCGGGGGCAGCATTACCGTTGAATTCTGCAGAACGATACAGGTTATAATGGGAGATAAGGGCTGCGTTTTCAGTTAGCTTCGCCGATACAATAGTGCTCAGCGGTATCGATTCACCTGCCTGGTTTTTCACAAAGAAATTGTTCAGGTCGGAAATGTCCTTTCGATAAGTGGTATCAGCCTGGGTTACTACCCTGAAATTCCTGCCGTACCTGGTGAAATCATTTATATACGCACTTCCCATATAACTGGAAATTGTATTGTATACAGAACTCAGGGGGATGCCCAGTTTCTTCGCTTTCTCCCGGTCAACCGTTACATGATATCCTGGTGTTTTCGCATTAAAAAATGTAAATGCACCCCTGATCTCAGGACGCTGATTGATGGCCCCCATATATTTAAATACCACGGCTTCGAAACCTTTGATATCTGAAGCTCGTTCGCGTTGTTCAAGTGTGAAGCTAAACCCCCCGGTGTTACCGAGACCTGGAATTGCAGGTGGGGGAATGATAATGATGTTTGCGCCCTTGATCACTGAAAACTCTTTTTGTAACTGCCCGATTACACCAAATAGCTGCAGTGATGCTTCTTTCCGGTCTTCCCAGGGTTTCAGCTGGAGGAAGAAAGTACCGCTGTTTGTTTTAAAGCTAAAGTTGATCGCATTTAAACCGGATATAGATGTGCTGTTTTTTACAGCAGGTGCTTTTTCTTTGATTATTTGTATCATCTGCGCTAACACCTCCTGGGTCCGTACACTGGATGCACCTTCTGGCAGATTCACGGAAATAATTAATCGGCCTTCATCTTCTGTCGGGATAAAGCCAGTGGGCTTCGATGCAAACATTCCGACGGTTCCGGCATAAATACAGGCCAGGATGATCATCGCCAGCGGCGCTTTCCTGATAAAGAATTTAACACCGTTTGAATAGGAGCGTGTTACTCTTGCAAACCAGGTATTAAATCTATAAAAGAAACTATTGAGACCTCTTGATTCCTTTGTGAGGTTCATAGGTCTTAATAACAAGGCACAAAGTGCGGGTGTAAGTGTTAATGCAATAAAGGCGGATATAACTACCGAGATTGCAATAGTAATTGCAAACTGCTGGTAAAGCCTGCCGACTATACCAGGAATAAATCCAACGGGCACAAACACAGCTGCAAGTATCAATGCAATAGCAATAACCGGTGCCGTAATATCCTTCATTGCCCTTCGCGTCGCCTCTTTTGGCGATAGCTTGTCATGATCAATATAATGTTGTACAGCCTCTACCACCACGATCGCATCATCCACCACGATACCAATCGCCAATACAAATCCAAACAGCGTAAGTGTATTGATGGTAAAACCAAGAGGGGCAAAAAATATGAAGGTACCGATGATTGAAACCGGGATGGCAAGTATAGGAATCAAGGTTGCTCTCCAGCTTTGAAGGAAAAGGAAAACCACCAGTGTCACCAGTGCAAGGGCTTCAACCAGGGTATGCACAACCTCTTCAATCGACACATTAACAACTGTAATGGATTCGAATGAAACCACGTAATCCGTATCAGGCGGAAATGATTTTTTAAGTTCATCAAGGGCCTTATAAATTCCCTGGCCAGTGGTTACCGCATTTGATCCCGGTGTCTGGTAAATCAACAATATGTTTGCAGGTTTACCATTCACCCTTACTGCCCGTCCATAACTGAATTGGCCAAGTTCTATTCTCGCCACATCTTTCAGATAAACTACTGTACCATCAGCAGGGTTTGTTTTGATAATGATATTCGAAAATTCTCCTTCATTTTCAAGTCTGCCGTTAAGAGTAATCGGAAATTCGAAAGCCTGGGTACTATATTGAGGGGCACCACCAACGCTACCGCCTGCGATTTGAATATTTTGTTCGCGTATAGCAGCACCAACATCATCAGCCGTGAGACCGAGCTGTGAAAGTTTCTGAGGGTTCAGCCAGACCCGCATACTGAAATCCTGACCGACAGATACAACGTCACCAACACCAGGAACCCGTAATAACGCATCCCTGATATAGACGTTTGCATAGTTGTCAAGGAACTTGATATCATGAGACCCCTGTGGTGAATAAATCGCGGCTACCATCAGGATGGTCGGGTTACGTTTTCTAACGGTAAGACCTAAACGCTGTACCTGTTCAGGCAAAACCGGTTCGGCAACACTAACCCTGTTTTGTACATCAAGTGCGGCAATGTCAACATTGGTGCCAATTTCAAATGTAACGTTCATGGACATACGACCGTCACTGGTACTGTTTGATTGCAGGAAGGCCATTCCTGGTGTACCATTCACCTGGGTTTCAATCGGCGTGGCCACTGTCTGTTCAACCGTCTGGGCATCGGCACCTGTAAAGATCCCCGAGACGCTGACCACAGGGGGTGAGATATCAGGATACTGGCTAACGGGCAAATTGATAATCGAAATGGTACCGATCAATAGAATAACAACCGAAATAACAATAGAGGTGACGGGTCGTCTTATAAATACATCTGAGATCATTATATCGTCTTAAAGTGAAAATTATTTTTTCCGGGTCGAATCTGCAGCATCTGATGAAGCTGATTGCCTCTTCACACTATCCTTGCCAGCCGCACCCGCCGAAGTTGCGGCGTCGGGGCGGGCCTCGCCCGCCGAAGCGCCGGCCGGTACGACTCCTGCTGCGTTGTTATCTTGCCCGGCCGGTGCGTAGGCGGGGTTAACTACTGCACCCTGCCGTAGGTTCTGCACACCATCGCTTACGATTTTTTCGCCCGCTTTCAACCCATCACGTACAACTACCATATCCCTGACACGGGTGCCGATCGATACCCGGCGCTGACTTACTTTATTGCTGTCGCCAAGCACATAGACGAAAAATTCACCGAGTTGTTCAGTAAGTGCCCTGTTTGGTATTACAAGTTGATTGCCTTCATCGAGATTTGAAACTCTTACCAGGCAGTTCATACCAGCTCTCAACCTGTTGCCTGTGTTTGGAAAACTAATTCTCACCTTCAGGGTACCAGTTTGCGGATCAACCGCACGATCAATCGCAGTTACTTTTCCTGGTAAAGTATAAGTGGTTTGATCAGGAAGAATCAGGCTGAATGTTGAATCATTTTTCACCTGTGGTGCCTGTTGTAATCTGATAAAACGTTGAATCTCGCCCTCGCCGATAGCGATGTCAACAGCTATAGGATCAGGAGCTGAGATAGTATTGATCAGTGTAGAGCCTGCAGAAACAAGTGAGCCAAGTCTCACCTGCGCGATGCCAATCGTTCCATTCATAGGTGCCTTAATAACCGAACGTGCAAGGTCGGTGGCCGCATTGGCGAGATTAGCCTGAGCTGCAGCAACCTGGGCAGAGGCTGTTTGTTTATCAGCGTTTGCATAATCAACCCGCTGTTTTGCGATTGCATCCTGTTCACTTAACCTGGTATAACGCTCAACGTCTTTAGATACCCTTTCCAGGTTAGCCTCTGCAATCTGAACCTGTGCACTCAATTGGCGATAGGTAGCTGCATAACGGCTCTGATCAACTTCGTATAATTTTTGTCCTCCCCTTACAGCTTGTCCGTCTTTTGCGAATATGCCCGTGATATATCCATTTACCTCGGCACGAAGTTGTACTTCAACCAGTGGAACAATGGTTCCGGGGTAACGATCCAGACCTCTTACTGATTCTGAACTAACCTCGTGAATGGTAACCGCGACAGGCGGGGGTGCGGCTTGTTGTGGGTTTTTCGCATCTTTATTGCCGCATGAAACTACAAATGCTGCAATGGTTAAAATAGTGAATACTCCGGCGATCTTGCTATTCATAATTGTGTTGGGTTGTATTAATTGATATTTATATTTCCAAGCGCCTGCTGCACATCCAGCTTACTGGATAGTACGCCGTACAGGGCGAAGAGATAAGTGATTTGTGAGGTTCTGAGATCCGTTTCTGCTGTCATCAATTCGAGGTAACTTTTAATTCCTTCGTTGTATTGAAGCTTGATGGTATTATAAACTTCCTCTGAAAGTTTAACGTTGTCTTTCGCTACCAGCCAGTCGTTAAGGTTGCTTTTATAATTGGCCATTGCCTGTTCATACTGTGTGTTTATCTGGTTCTTAAGATTTATTTCGTCTATCTCAAGTCTCTTGGATTCCAGCTGTTCCCGGCGAAGATTCTGGAGCCGCCTGGTGCCCTGGAAAATCGGGAGTTTTACGGACAGCCCAACAACAGAGTTAGGATAAGATTTAGCATAAAGCTTTTGTAACTCATTGTTCTGGTATACAAAATTGTAATTGATAAAACCAGAAACGGCAGGCAGGTAATCCCTTTTATAATAGTCCACATTCAGGCGCTGAATCTCCTTTTGTGTTTCTAGCTGACGGAATTCAATCCTTTTTTCATAATCCAATGTTTGCAAAGTATCTATCAGCATTTCTCTTTCCATGGACGCGCTGTCATATGAAAGCCGGATTTTTGATTCTGTCGGATAACCCATCATTAGTTTCAGGTTAGCATACCTGGACTTTAGTTGCTCTTCTGTTCTTTTAAGATCAGCATTCGAATTGCTCAGGGAGATGGAAGCTCTTTTAAAATCGGTTTTGTCAACAAGTCCCCCTTCATATTGTGCTTTTGCATCACGGAGCTGTTTTTCAAGACGTGCAATATTTTCACGGAGAATTTTTGCCTGTTGAAGGTTTGTAAGAATTTCGTAAAACGCTTTACTTACATCAACAGTGGCGTTGATCTTATTGCTTTCCAGGTTTTGCACGCCCTGCCGGCGAACATAGCGCTGCGCCCTGGTTGCCAGCAGGAGGCTATTGCTGAATATCGTCTGATCTGCCTGGAACAAGGCGTTCGACGTATTATTCAGCCCGTTCTGGACTATG
>NZ_DATHKG010000042.1:0-4289 GCF_035489435.1 Flavitalea sp. | reverse complement strand
AAAATTGTTCTGATCCTAAAAAAATAAAATCATATGTAGGACCTAAAACCATATAAAAGAAAAATTACACAACGATGCAGCGAAAACTCATCATTGAAGGAATCGAAGGTGGCAATCAAACCAACCTCAGGCCCATCCTGCTCATTCTAACCTTGATCACTTGGGGGGATTTGCGAATAGCAGAATTCAATTAGCATGTACTAATTCTTAGCATATATTGAATCATTGCCTACAGTATCATTACTGATAATTACAGATAAATAAAAGGAAACACTAATCTGTATAGATAGTGTACAGATAGTCTGAAAATCTCGTAGAAAACAAAAATTGGCTTTGTACGCGCACGCGTGGTGGTGTTTACGTATCCGTAAACTATTGATCTCAACCTCTCAACCCCTGATAGGGGATTGACTTCGCATAAGCCGGGTTGAAATCCCAGGGGTTCCCGACGTGATGCCACAGGGTGCGTAAACCGTTATACGGCGAAAGAAGTACCGCAGCCGCAGGTTTTGCTGGCATTGGGATTCGAGAAGCTGAATCCCCTGGCGTTCAATCCATCCTGCCAGTCAATCTCCATTCCCATCAGGTAGATACTATGCGAACGGTTAAGTAAGAATTTCAGTCCACCTATTTGTCCATCTATTTGTCCACCTATTTCATGTACATCATCATTGTCCTGCTTATGATCAAAGCCCAGGATATAAGTCATACCTGAACAACCTCCACCTTTAACACCAACACGAAGCAATTTGGTCAAGTCAAAATCTGGTGCCTTCATCAAACGGTCGATTTCTTCTATGGCTTTCGGAGTAAATGTGAGTGGAGAAGTTATAGTAGTTTCCATAATTCGAATTTATTGTTAGGTAAAGCAGACGAAGAGCCGGATTTTTCAAATCCGATCTTAATATAAAGATCTTACACATATTATCTTAACATCAGGATCATACACATGCGATCTTAACTTTAGAACCATACTTTGTAACGGCCTGCTTCCTGTAACAGCCTGCTTTTAAAAAAGTTTAGATGCAAAAATAAGCAATTCAAAGAAGTTCCGTTATAGGTGTGCCTAATCCCTATTTTTGCTTAACTTAAAAATCCATTATGTCATTATCCACCAGTCAGTTAATCTGGCAATTAATCATCGCTTTTGCAATTGGCGGCACACTCGCTTATCTCTTCTGGAAACAGCGGCAGGATGCAAAACGCTCAGCACCGGCGGCAAAAGCTCCGGTCGCAGAAACAAGAACGGCCGATGACGTCAGCAAACAACTCCAGTTACAGGCTTATGAGCGGATGATTCTATTAACTGACAGGATAGCGCTGCCAAATGTTATAAGCCGTGTTAACCAGGCCGGAATTGGCCTGAAGGATATGCAACTACTTCTCACCCAACAAATAAAACAGGAATTTGAATACAATGTAACCCAACAGATCTATGTTAGTGCCGACGCCTGGGAAGCGGTGAGGAATCTCAAAGATCAGAACATCCTTATCATCAACCAGGTCGCTTCTTTTCTGCCGGCTGATGCGACCGGGCAGGATCTTAACAGAGCGGTTCTGGAAATGCTCATGCAAAATCCAAAAGCATCATTGCACAATGTAGTTTCAGATGTTCTGAGCTTTGAAGCAAAAAAACTAATGCGTTGACCGAAAATGCGAACAAAGGATTTGATTCAACAGCATTCGGGTGATTCAGCAGCATTCTGATGAGTCAACAGCATTCTGATGAGTCAACAACATTCTGATGAGTCAACAACATTCGGATGAGTCAACAACATTCGAATGAATCAACAACAATCGCCCGATTTAACAATTTTTGCATGGGCGAGTGAAGAAATTACCGGATCTTAAGTGAACAATGTTATGGACGATAATATAAAGCGGACAGATTCAGGGATAGAAATAAAATCAGTTTATACAGGCGCCGATATCGGAAAAGCCGATGACAGTAATCCTGGTGAATTTCCATTTACTCGCGGGGTGCAGGCAGATATGTACCGCGGCCGGCTGTGGACCATGAGGCAATACGCAGGTTTCAGCACAGCAGAAGAAAGTAATAAAAGATACCATTACTTATTGTCTCAGGGAGTCATGGGGTTAAGCGTTGCTTTTGATCTGCCCACCCAAATCGGTTATGACAGTGATCATCCGCTGGCTGAAGGTGAAGTGGGAAAAGTTGGTGTTGCAATAGATACCCTTGAGGATATACAAACACTTTTTAATGGTATCAGGCTTGACCAGGTTTCGACTTCGATGACTATTAATGCAACAGGTTTCATTCTACTGGCTTTTTATATCGCCCTGGCAAAACAACAGGGCGCTGACTTAAAGAAACTGACAGGAACCATACAGAATGATATCCTGAAAGAATATGCCGCCCGGGGAACATATATTTATCCCCCCAAACCTTCGATGCGGATCATAACCGACATTTTTGAATATTGTGGCACTGAAACTCCAAAGTTTAATACTATATCTATTTCAGGTTATCATATACGTGAGGCAGGAAGTACAGCGGTGCAGGAAGTGGCGTTTACTCTTAGTAACGGTAAGGCATATGTGAAAGCTGCTATTGAAAAAGGATTGGACATAAATGTTTTTGGACGTCGTTTATCTTTCTTTTTTAATGCACATAATAATCTTTTTGAAGAAGCAGCTAAATTCAGAGCTGCCCGCAGAATGTGGGCAAAAATTATGAAAGACCTGGGTGCAACAGATCAAAAAGCAATGATGCTGAGGTTTCATTCGCAAACAGGTGGCAGCACACTAACGGCACAACAGCCACAAAATAATATTTCAAGGGTTACACTACAATCGCTTGCCGCCGTACTCGGAGGAACACAGTCATTACATACCAATGGATATGATGAAGCCTTAAGTCTGCCAACAGAAGAGGCAGCAAGGATTGCCTTACGAACACAACAGATCATTGCTCACGAAAGCGGTGTCCCGGATACTACAGATCCCCTGGCTGGTTCTTTTTATGTTGAATCATTAACCAATGAGATCGAAGAAAAGGCTTTTGAACTGATCGGTATCATCGATCATATGGGTGGCAGTGTGAGTGCACTGGAAAAAGGTTTTATGCAGGAGCAGATCGCAAAGAGTGCATACGAATACCAGCGATCTATTGAGACAGGAGAAAAAATCATTGTTGGAGTAAATAAGTTTCAAAGTACCCAGGAAGAAAAAATTCCAGGATTCAGGATCGACGACAGCATCAGGCAAATACAAACGGAAAAACTTACTGCTTTCAAAAACAACCGGAATCCTGCCAAATGTGATAACCTGTTACAACAATTAAATGACTGTGCTTCCGGTGATGATAATATTATGCCGGTTGTACTCGATGCTGTTGAGCAAAAGTGTACGCTCGGTGAAATCGCAGATACTCTACGTGAAGTCTGGGGCGAACATAAATAACAATAATAATATCTACAATAAACAATATCTACAATAAATAACATAAATAACACTGAATAGGTAATATTCCTGTTTTTACGGTCGGCTCTTCCTTACTTATCTTTGCAGTATCAGAATCAAACGATAATCCGATGTTAACAGCAGGTCTCGCAAATACACAATCTGACCTCAGACAAATCCTGGCATTACAGGAACGCAATCTTAAACAAAATTTATCGGCGGAGGAAAAGGCAGCCGAAGGGTTTCTTACCATGCAGTTTTCATTGGAGATGTTACAGCAGCTCCACGATCTTGCTCCCAGCGTAGTGGTGCGTGATGGAAATGATATAATAGCATATGCGATTGTTTTGTTGAAAGAAGGCCGGAATGCCTATCCGGATCTTGAAAACATGTTTCTGCATCTTGAAACGCTAAGCTGGAATGGCAGGCCCCTGATTGACTATAAATTTTATGTTATGGGTCAGGTCTGCATAGATAAAAACTATCGCGGTCAGCAGGTTTTCAACATGCTTTATAATAAACATCGTGAACTTTATCAAAACAGTTTTGATTGCATAGTAACAGAAATCTCCACTTCAAATCACCGGTCCCTACGCGCGCACGAAAAAACCGGTTTCCAAACTATTCACAAGTACCGCGACTATATGGACGAATGGAACGTAGTACTTTGGCAGTGGGACGTGAAGAGAATTATGAGTTATGAGATATGAGTGATGAGTGATGAGTCAATGTCGTTTAGTTAAGCCCTAAAGCTGTTTATATTCCATAGATGGTGGTTTCTTCTGTTTATGCTTTCGTTTAAACTTTCGTCCCGGTCTCACTATCTCGCATGTCCTTAATAATACATCATCCATCGCCGCAAGAGC
>NZ_DATHKG010000041.1:0-27505 GCF_035489435.1 Flavitalea sp. | reverse complement strand
CAGGTTTCTGCCCGGGGATTTTCCCAGGGAGATATGAAAATCAGTCTCAATCTCACAGAGGTAAAACTCAATAAAGCGCTAACCATAATAGAAAAGAAAAGTGGTTATCGCATTTTTTATAGTGATGATGACCTGCCTGCTTCAACAATTGTAAGCATCAAAGCGACTATGCGGCTGAGCGCTGGGACGAACTCTCGAAAAAACATTTTGACCGATTGTTATTGAAGGAGTTTGCATCTGTCAATAAAGACAAGGGGTTATGTGCTGACTTTGGCTGTGGTCCTGGACAAACAACAAAATTTCTCTACAACAATGGCCTTAAAGACATCATCGGCATTGATCTATCGCCGGCGATGATTAGTGCTGCCCGGAAACTTTCGCTGAAATTGAATTTGAAACCGGGGACTTGTTGAATATCGTTTATCCACCGGAATACCTTGGAAGTGCAATTGCGTTCTATTCAATAGTACATTTACCAATGATCAGATCAGGAATTGTTTTCGGAGACATATACCGCGTATTGAATCCAGGTGGAAATTTTTTATTTTCCTTTCACTCAGGAGATGAGATAGTTCATTTTGACAAAGCTCATGACAAGGAAGTTGATATTGATTTATTCTTCTTTAAGACAGATGACAAAACTGATATGTCACCCCTTAAGTTTCGACAGTCATTTAATTGACAGCATTATTCCATACACTCATTTTTAATTTTCTACTTGCGGCGATCCGATCATTCGCAAATAAAAAGAGACTGTCTTTCAACAGCCTCTTCAATAACAGGGGATAAGGGTCGTTATAGTTTCACTATCCTTAATGTTTGCTATTTATTTATTCCTTCTAATTTCAATATGTAGATACCATTTTTCAGGAAACTGAGATCCTTACTGATTGTTAATTGACCTAAAACAGAAAACCGCCGTATGCCGAACGGTACGCGCAGTGATGCGAGAGAAAGATAGCCAACAAAGTTGGCTACTTTCCTACTCGCTTTTGTGTAATTGTTGTATGAGTGAAGCCTTAACCAAAATTTTAGTTTCTATATAATGTCTCCTGTTGAAAATTTCAAAGATCATTTCAACAGATAATTATTTAACTCAGGTATTTTATTTTTAAGTGCCACTATCAAAACATTCAATCGAACAGTCAAAACATCAGTTGATTTTTCGGAAGAACTTTCGGTTTTTAAAGATGGATTGTATGAATACATTGGTTGTTGAATTAAGTACATCTTTTAGCGGCCCCTTAGAAAGGCAAGGAGGTTAGCCATATCCTGTTTGTTAACTTCTTTCTCCAGTCCAACAGGCATAATTGACATTCCCAATGCAGATATGGATTTAATATCCTTACGTGATATGGTAGCTGGCAATGTTCCTGAATTTACAATTGTAATAGCTGTGGGAGTCTCTGTTGAAATTATTCCTTGTTTTAATGTTCCATCGTTAAGTACCACCTCCCACGAATCATAACCATCTGCGATAGACTGATTCGGGTCTAAGATATTAGACATTATGTCGGCAGAACTCCAGTTACGAACCGTGCCAAGGTCCGGACCCAATGCAACACCTATCTTTCCTCTTATTTGATGACAGTTTCCGCAGTTCTTTATAAACAAATCTTTGCCGGGAATCGGATCTCCTTTCAATGTAAGTGCACTCTGATATTCACGGATAAGATCTTTCTGTTTATCATCTTTTCTGGTAAGCAATTTTCTTGCACGTTCTTTAAGTAGTGAATCACCTTTTGCAAATTCAGGTTTTTTAGGCCAGCGTCCTGCCATAAGCCTTACGCTTCTTGGCCATCCAATACTGGTTGCTTTAATTTTCCCGTCTTCAATAGCAGTTAAAAGTAAACTCACCCGCTCCGAATTAGACATGAATGTATTTAATGCTGCGTCCCGGATTTCAGGAGTAAGGGTAGGCCACCGCATGAGTATGTAATTATTTACTGTGAGGTCTGGTACCAGATTCAATGTACGCAAAGCGGCTAACTGAACCGGTAGAGGCTCTTGAGGATTTATTAATCCTGTTAAAAATGGTACATGTTTTTTGGGATCCTGAAGTGCAAGAAAGTTAATAGCATTTCCTCTTTGTTGTTCACTCATTTTAAGATTTCCTGCAAGTTCTCTGGCCTCAGCCATTGCAGCATCTGTTTTATTATCATTTGCAATCCCTATTATCCTCAGAATATGTAAGGAACTTTCTCTTATTGATTGGGAAGGATGCTTTAGCGCAGAATGCATCAATAAATTTCTTTCTGAAGCAAATTCAGCAGGAGAAGACTTCCGGCTTTGAATTCCTTTTTCCAATCCTTTTAATATGGCGTCTTTCCAGGCAACGTGGACAACATCTGTTGCAGTTGCTCTAATTAAAAGCTGATTAACTATTTTCGGTGAGAGACTTGCTGCAATTGTAGTGCTTAACCGTTCAATAAGTGTAGCATAGGCCGGGATATTGGGCTTAAAATTAGTGATTACAGCATTTAATAAACCCAGGTTATCAAATGATGGCGCGCTAAGGGCAGCAATTTGTATCCACGGATCGTTGATATCCTTAAATAATAACTCCTCTCTGATACTAATCGCTTCAGAGGAATTTATGAATCCCAGGGTGCAAAGCAATTGAAATCTTACTTTTGGATCCGGGTCAGTCTTTAGTTTGAACAATTGTAATTGCAGGGCGGGCTCAGTTTGGAGGTGGAGTTCAGCAAGTTTAATTGCATTCTCTCTTATGCCGGTCACCGTATCGTTTAATGCATTTATAATTGATTCTTTACCTAACGCATGCATTCCCTCCAATGTCCATAAAGCGTGTAGTCTTCCCTCGGAAGATGTAGAATTCTGAGTCATTCGGATTAACAGCGGTATTGCCTGTTTATCATTTCTATCGACAAGCAACCGTTGCGCATTCTGACGCCACCAGATGTTTGAACTTGACAGTTTTTCCACTAGTTGTTCGACTGTAGCCTGTCCAAGTGTGAGACCTTTTGTCCATTCTGCCGGCTCTGCCTGGGTTCGGCTAATACGGTATATTCGTCCCTGACCAGTACCGGCATAAAGATTGGCTGATTTAACAACTTCGTCTGCCATGAATTCGGGACCCTCAATAAACTGCCTGTAAAAATCTACAACATACAATGCACCGTCGGGACCAATATACATATTGACTGGTCGAAACCATGGATCATGGGAAGTCAGAAATTCTTTACTTGCCTGAAGACGGCTTGCTTTAAAGGAAGCACCTTCAGGAGTCAGTCTGTCAACATGAATCAGGTTATGAGCTGGTTCACCAACAAATACTGTATTATCTGAATAAGGGTCCGGAAATGCTCCGCCCAGATTTGCCGTAATTCCACATGCCGCTGTAAATACTCCTATATCTGTCAGAAGTTGGTTTTCCGGGTTGACTGTAGTTGGAAATACTTCAGAGGAATGATCTGAAAGTGTTTTGGTGGAATTAGAAACCAGGAGATCAGGATTGCGGTTAAGATATCGAGCAGCAATTACTTCCTGAAAAATGTGGTTGGAATTTCTAACCATCAAATGATTGCCCCACTTATCAAAACTTTGACCATACTGGGTATTACTTGACAAACTTTGAAGTTCTTTTGTATCCGGGCGAAAACGAACGACACGGCCGTTTGCGTTATCCGGCAGAACAGGCCCTGCTGGATTATCAGTAAAATGAATCTCTGTCTTACTGTTACCTCCGTTCGGCAGATAAATCCAATTATCTAATCCAAAATTGGGATTATTAATATTTAATTCAAGATTTGTTGAATCAAATCCGGCAAGCATGACGTTCTTAATATCGGCACGGCCATCGTCATTTGTATCTTCGAAATAAAGTACGTAAGGAGGATCTGTTACCAAAATACCTTTCTTCCATCGCATGACACCGCTTGGTAAAATCAATGAGTCGGCGAAAACACTACTTTTATCCATTTTGCCATCTCCGTTAGTATCTGCCATGAGTTTTACCTGCCCGACACCTGATTTATTAAAAGGCACTCCATTCATTTCAACCACATACATCTTTCCATTTTCGTCGATTTCCATATCAACAGGATCTGAAAGCAATGGTTCGGAAGCTATCAGTTCAATCTTAAAACCTGGTTCAAGTTCAAAATCGGAAAGCGATTCTATTGCCGGTTTATCATGGGGAGAATCGGATTTGTTTTGGCAACCGGAATTTAAAATAAAACAACCAGTCAGGATCAAATAAAAATATCTCATCTATTTAACAGTTTAATTCGATTAATGATGATATCAAAAACATTTGTTGGGAGTATTGCGGGCTGAGAGTGCCAGAAAAATGAATCATATCCCTCGTATGTTTTAGTTTGAATATGCCAATCACGCGGCAGATAGCTTACTTCATCATTGGTATACCCCGCTACCGAAACCATTTTACCTGGCCATAAGTTTTTTATGGCCATTCCGTACTCTGTTACAGCTTCTCTTGAAAGGCCCACCAATTTCCAATTACCGATATTCAGCGTTTGTACATATACCGGCCATGTTGTAGGAACCGTATGGTTATTATAATTTGATATCATTGCATCTGCCCAGCGCACATTTTTTTCCGCCGATACATTTCCTTCCTTACCGCTGTTCTCAATTTTAAACGCTTCTATTTTTTCTTTGCTCCACGGAATTATGGGTATCAGAATAGTATCGAGGGAATATGAAATATCCCCATCTATCTTTTCCATTTTTTCATTTAATATTTTCATCACATCGATCGCCAGATCCATCCCCGTTTTATTGTAATCATCCGATACAGGATTTATATCCCCTCCACAACCCTGAAGAAAAATTGACATGCCTGCATTTGTTCTTTTTTGAACCAGGGCCCTTGTTACTCCGGGATAGTTTGCGGTCATAGTGAAAGATTCTCTTCCTGTATTTCTCGAAACAGGATGGCAACCCGTCAAAAAAAGAACATTTTGAGTTTTTGTAAATTTGTCTTCTATCCTGAGAGCATCCAGTGTGCTGTCGTACGGCGTTTGTTTATTTGCAGAACTTCTGTTGCGACCAATCTTTGTTGTCCCCCTGCCAAAATATAAGTTTGCAGGGACCATGTTACTGATCGCCAGTTCAACTGATTTAATAACACTTTTTCTTACACGGTCCAGGTAAAAACTGTCAGGCATTTGCATATATGCACCATACGAAGGAAATGCCTGCACTACAGGTGCAAAATGAGTGTGCGATGCATTGATGAATATAGCGGAGGCAGGAATATTAGTGCTCCTGGTGATCTCCTTTTTTACATAATCTATCAGCATGTGATCAAATCCACGAAGATCGATTCCTACGATAACAACTGTCTTCTCCTTTTTTTTGATCGCAAGTGCAGAAGCCGACAAGTCTCCTTTAGAGCTATGTTCTGCTAAGTACATCTTCCCGTTTTCGTCAATACCATATAAGCGGTCCTTCACGATCACGATATGCCTTAATTTTACATCGTAAGTAATACTATTATATCGACCGATTTTTATCCAATCTTCTACATTTCCTACTCCTCTCTTCCATATATTGTTATCTGAACTGAGACCGAAAATCAGTTTTTCATTTGTAGTCATGCTTATGATATCTGGAGCATGACCTATTTTTTTCGCGTCGATTTTTTTTTCATAAATATCTATTCTGTATAATTCATTCTGGTCGTTTACAGCATAAATCTTTTTATTAAATCCTGTTATAGCTTTCAGGTTTTTTATTCCATTTGAATGAATTGTATACCCGTTTTTTGTAAATATCTGCCTCACTTCAAAATCGCCATTAGCCAGAGTAATATAAAATCGATTGTCCAGGACCGCTAGCAGATTTGCATTTTTAGTTGTACCAGATGACTTCCATTTATAGATATTATCGATACTGGTTTGTGATAAACTATTATTCGCATCAATTGCATACATGTTTTTGCCAGAGGCACTCACTGATGTTATTGGAGAGATTTTACCCTGATACATCCATTCAATCGTAAAACGTCCGTCACGAGGAGCTCCATAGCCTGCCAGAGCAACTGAAAATGTGCTACTGTCTGGTTCGATGCCCACCCTTGAGCTTCCGATCTGATAATTTTCCTGACTTTGCAATCCAGTAAACTGGTGCAAAAGGATTAGAAGTAATAAAATTGAGTTTTTGAGCATTGTGAACTGTTTAATTGTCTGAAATGCAATAATATATGGGTTAATTACCGACATGCGTTACTCCAATCAATCCCACCTGACACTTGTTGTTAATCCAAGTAAAAATAAGTAAAATGCGCATATACGCAAATAAATAACGCATATAAACGCAAATATCCTTTGATTGTACTATTTTTAAATCGTAATTGATAGATATGACTACCATTCGCTTTTGGCGGAGTTTGATTTAATCATGCTATTCAAACAGGTGGGCTTTTGACTGCAAGAGTTTTAAGATCACCTTACTTAACAACCATTAGAGAATAATTTTAAAAAACAAATGACTATGACTCCCAGTTTACATTTTCGGAATAAGCCTTACTTCTTTATTATATACGGGCTTAGAAAAACGTTGATAACGAGGGGATTTTTTACTATTGTTTTTGCCTTTTTGTTTTTTAATAACAACCTTTTTTCTCAACAGGCAGATGCTGCAGATGTTGCCATGGAAGTGGGAGTTGCCAGGATTGATATTACCCCCGAATCGCCGATACGTCTTGCAGGTTATGCAAACAGAGAAAAATCCGAATCCGAAATAACCATCCACAGGCTTTGGGCCAAGGCTCTGGTTTTCGGAAGTGACGCCCAGCATCCTGCTGTTTTTATTACCGTTGATCTGATCGGTATTCCGGCATGGATAACCGCAAGACTAACGGAAAGTCTATCGAAAAAAACGGGTATTAGTTCCGCACAACTTGTTATCTGTTCATCTCATACGCATGGCGGTCCGGAATTAGGCAATCTCCTGAACATTCTTCAATACAAAAAGGATCAAAGTTTCAGTGATTCGCTTCTCGGACTCGATCAGTTACTACATATAACGGCATATACCGAATTGCTGAGTCAAAAGCTTGAAGAACTTGTTTTAGCTGCGCTAAAAGATCGCAAACCTGCATATGTTGCCTGGGGACAGGGACAGGCGGGCTTCGCGAAAAACCGGAGACCAAAAGGTGGACCGGTTGATCCATCACTTCCTTTTTTGCGGGTTGTTAACACAGATGGAAAGTTAAAAGCCATTTTAGCAAATTATGCCTGTCATGGTACAACGCTGGATGCAGACGTGAACAAAATTCATGGCGACTGGGTCGGCGAGGCCCAACGCCTGATAGAAGAAAATCATCCCGGCGTCGTCGCAATGGTTTCGATAGGCTGTGGGGGTGATGCTAATCCAAGACTGCGTGGAAAATCAGAGTATATGAAACAGTACGGCCAGGAAATTTCTGACAACGTAAATAAGCTGTTGCAGTCTCAGTTACAACCAATATCGGTACCGCCGGTAACGCGTATAAAATGGATAAGACTTCCATATACGGTTCGTCCCTCCCTGAAAGAATTTACCAAACAATCAGAAGATAAATCGGTCAAAGGTTATTATGCCCGCCTGGCTCTTGAACGACTTGCGAGAGGAGAAACAATACCTGAGTACCTATCGTATCCGGTGCAGGTATGGACTTTTGGGAATGCGCTTGCAATGATTAACCTTGGTGGAGAAGTGGTAGCAGATTATTCTGTAAGATTAAAAAATGAACTGGGAGCAGAAAATATCTGGATCAATGCATATGCTAATGATGTGTCTTGTTACATCGCTTCTAGGCGACTGATAAGAGAAGGTGGCTATGAAACGGAAGAAAGTATGTATTTCTACAATAAACCATCACCGTTTATTGAAGATATTGAAGATAGTATTGTGAATGCCGTTCATCAGCTACTCCCTGCGACATTTAAAGAAAAACGGGATACAATCAATAGTCTTGAATTAATCCAGGCTTCGCCAAATAGTTCAGTCTACCTGACAGCTTCGAAGGCGGAATCAACGGGTCCCACTATTAAATATATGCCGGAATGGAAAGCCTTTGGATGGTTTAACACGCCCGATACCGCCAGGTGGGATTTGCAGGTAAGCAAAAAGGCATCCTACGAAGTATATCTTGAATGGTCAGTTTCGGACAAAGAGTCTGGTAAAACATTTTTATTTGAGTCGGGTAGTAAAAAAATAAAAGGGGTTATTGGAAAAACAGGCTCCTGGTTTACCTATCGGAAAGAAAAAATAGGAACTATTCAATTAACCGCCGGCCTGCACAAATTGGTTTTCAGGTCAGCTCCTTCGTCGAAAAGAGGTGTAATGTTCGATTTGCGTCAAATAATTCTGATTCCTTCGAATTGACTGTTTAATACCGTCCGCATTTAACAGCATCATGCCGGTCTACAGATATTAAATCCGGCTTTAAAAACGCATAATTTTGTCTTGAACGGCATTTTATGTCAAATAATGCGACTTTTTAGAACTATTTTTAAAATAACTGCGCATACGTGCAAAAATAAAAACGCAAAAAAACGTATTTGAGTGAACTATTTGTTAATTTCAGTCGGGATTAGATTTAGCGCAGGAACAACTACCTCGCTTTATTAGAAATCACCGTGTATCATAACAATAACCATAAACTGCTGAGTCATGCTGCAACTTTTTATTACACTTATTTCAAGATCTCAAGCTGTTGTTAGCTTTTCGTGGAGAAGGATCCTGTTACTTACCACGCTTGCAATTCAGCTTATCTTTTCCGGACATGCTTTTGGTCAAAGCCCTTATGTTGTTTCCGGAACAGTGTCCAGTACCCAGGGAGACACTCTTTCATCTATTACTGTAAATGTCAAGAATTCAGGATCTTCTGTAATAACAGATGAGAAAGGCGCATACACCATCCGGATTTCCGAAAAAAATTCTACCCTGGTTTTTTCCGGCGTTGGGTACGAGAACCAGGAATATAATGTCAACGGTCCTTCTACGGTAAATGTGAGCCTTGCCCCTTCTGTAAATAATTTGAATTCTGTAGTAGTAGTAGGTTATGGTACACAGAAAAAAGGAAACATAACCGGGTCAGTCGCAACAATATCTTCAAAAGACCTTACTACCGTACCCACCGCGAATGTTACGTCGATGCTTGCAGGTAAGCTGCCGGGACTGGTTGCGGTTCAACGGGGCGGGCAACCGGGAAATGACGATGCAGCACTTTTGGTGCGTGGGTTTTCCAATCCATTTATAGTAGTGGACGGAGTTCCCGGAAGGGAGTTTACGCGACTGGATCCAAACGAGATTGAAACAATTACTATTCTTAAAGATGCAGCTTCAGCGGCAGTTTATGGAGTAACCGGCGGCAACGGAGTAATTCTTGTAACTACAAAAAAAGGAAAAATCGGGAAGCCAGAGTTTAACTATAGTGCAAACTACGGTGTACAGCATGTCACAAAATATCCGCGAATGGTTAACTCCGCTGAGTTTGCAGAATTAAAAAATGAATCCTCTGTGAATCTGGGAGGTTCTCCGATATATAAACCTGAAGAGATTGAAAAATATCGTTTAGGTACTGACCCCGATTATCCCAATTTTGATTACTATCATTATTTTGTCCGTGACTATACGCCGCAATTCCAGCAGAATATTACAGTGAGAGGAGGCAGCGATCGGATCAAATACTTTTTTCTTCTGGGTTCGATCAAGCAGGAATCAATGTGGAGAGGTGGAGGGCAGGATTACGGAAAATATAATTTCAGAAGTAATGTGGAAGCGAAGATTACTGATGGACTAGATATCTCTGTTGAGTTTGGTGCAAGAAATGAAGATCGTAACAACCTGGTGCAGGATGATTTCCTCATGGCTTCCTGGCTTCAGTATACCTGGCCCATCCGTGCTCCACTCACCCCCGATGGAAAAGTGACTTCGACCGGCGGACGGCATACTGCATATCTCAATAAAGATCTATCGGGATATATTGCAGATGACAGAAATAATTTTCAGGGCAACCTGACTATAAACTATAAGATTCCATTTGTTCCGGGTTTAAGTGCGAAAGTACTGGCATCACGAGATCTTTCATATCGTGATGAAAAACAATGGAGAAAACAGTATGGTTTATTTAACTGGGATCCGGTAACACAGGTCTCAACTCAGGTCGCAACCCGCGAGAGCAATACTATCAATTTACTAAACGAAAAAACAGTTGCTTCGCGCATTCAGGCCTCGCTTAATTATACAAGGAAATTTTTTGACAAACATAATATTGGTGCACTTCTTTTGTATGAGGAAGCTGAAAATACCTTCAATTCTTTTGCGGCCAGTAGAATAAATTATGTAGTACCGATAGACCAGATTTTTGCAGGACCTGATTTGAATAAAAGTAACACGGGATCTGCTTTTGACAATGGAAGAAAGGGATTGATCGGTCGTGTGAACTACGATTTTTCAGGTAAATATCTTTTTGAGTATAGCTTTCGGTATGATGGCTCGCCAAAGTTCCCCGAAGAAAAAAGATGGGGATTTTTCTCCGGAATTTCAGCTGGCTGGAGAGTTTCAGAAGAGTCATTTATCAAGGATAATTTTCCTGCGATCGATAATTTAAAACTACGTGGTTCATGGGGACAGTCGGGTAATGATCCTACCGGTAACAGCTATTATTTTTTGACCGGCTATACCTATCCTTCGAGAAGTTATGTTTTTGGGTCTAATGTGGTTACCGCAGGACTGGTGGATGCAGGAACTCCTAATCCTAATATTACATGGGAACAAATCCGTCAGGTTGACCTGGGCATTGATTTAAGTTTATGGAATGGCCTTCTTCAGGTTGAAGCCAATGTTTTTCATCGAAAGAGGGAAGGCCTGCTAGCAACCAGGGCCGAGATATTGCCTTCTACATTTGGCGCAGGCTTTCCACTGGAAAACCTGAACTCAGACGACTTTAAAGGATTTGAACTGGTACTTGGTCATGCCAATCAGGTGGGAGCTTTCCGTTACAATATTTCGGGAAATGTATCCTTTTACAAATCAAGATGGGATCATGTTGAATTAAGAGCATTTAATTCGCAAGTCGATAATTGGCAAAATAATACGAATGACAGATACAAGAACCGTTTCTTTGAATTGAAGGCTTTGGGTCAATTCCAATCACAGCAGGAAATCAATTCCTCACCTGTTCAGGATGCACTGGCAAATTCTACACTAAGACCAGGGGATATAAAATACGATGATTTTAATAAGGATGGCGTGATCGACGCAATGGACAAGCAACCCATTGGAAGAGGTGAAACTCCTGAAATAAATTTTGGGATGGGCATGGACTTGAGATGGAAAAACTTTGGAATAAATATGAACTGGCAGGGTGCTGCTAATTTCAATGTACGTCTGAGTGAAAATCTGATTCGTCCATTTAATAACGACATGGGCTCGTATGCTTATTTCATGGATAGATGGCATAGGGCAGATATAAAAGATCCTAATTCAGAATGGATACCCGGTAAATATCCCAGTACTGTAAACAACGGAACACCCAATAACAGTATGGTCTCCTCCTTCTGGATAAAAGATGCAACTTATCTGAGATTGAAAACTTTAAATATAAGTTACAATCTGGAGAGCAGATTTCTTAGAAAATATGGAGTCAAAAACCTGATGATCTCCATAAGCGGACAAAACCTACTGACTTTTTCGGGATTGAATTCTATTGGCCTTGATCCTGAAATACCAAGTGGACGAGGATCATACTATCCCCAACAGAAAACTTACAATGCCGGAATCAACATAACCTTTTAATACAAATTATTATGAAGATCAGAATATTGATATTTATCATGACAATCGGTCTTGCCGGATGCATAAAAAATGTGTTGGATAGAAAGCCTTTAAATATTCTCTCCGACCAGGATGTCTGGAATTCTGAAACACTTATCACGGTTTACCTGGCAGCACTATATGATAATATACCTATTGGATTTGATAAGATAGGCGCTGGTACGGTATATGAGTCGCATATGACGGATGAAACATCTCATCCATGGGCAGGAGTTACACTTGTAAACAACTACGGTAGTAACGGTTTAGCTCTCAATTCAACCATGTACCAATGGATAAGGAAGGCAAATTTCTTTTTAGAAAGAGTCAAGACAAGCAGTTTAACAGAAGATCAGATCAAAACCCTAACGGCTGAATGCCGGTTTATACGGGCATACTATTATTTTGACCTGGTGAAAAAATATGGTGGAATGCCTATCATTAAAGACGTGCAAATATTTGAAGGCAATCTCAATGAACTAAAAGTACCAAGAAATAAAGAGGTTGAAGTGTACGAATTTATTTTGGCTGAACTCAATGATGCTGTATCAGATCTCCCGGCAAGCCGTGATGGCGCCAATGAGAATCGCGCAACCAAATGGGCGGCACTTGCACTGAAATCAAGAGCCATGTTGTATGCAGGGTCCATCGCCAAATATGGTTCAATTCAACTAGATGGATTGGTCGGTATTCCGGGCAATAATGCGACTAAATATTTTACTGAATCAAAAAATGCTTCGCAGGCAATTATCGATGGTAATAAGTATGGTCTTTACGACAAGTTATATAACCCGATTGCGAAGACGGGAGATCCTTCTGCAAACTATCAGAATATTTTCCTTGATGAAGGAAACAAAGAAGTTATTTTCCAGAAGGCATACAGTAATCCTGACAAACGGCATTCTTTTGATAATACCAATATGCCCAATAGTTACAAAACGGGCTGCTGCGGTAATGCTTCATCGCCTACGCTGGAGATGGTTGAGTCTTTTGAATATATTGATGGCACTCCCGGAACATTGGCTATCGGCGGAGGTACAAAAGAATTCAATCACCCGGACGAACTTTTTAAAGATAAAGATCCACGTTTCAATGCGAGTGTGCTTCGTCCGGAAAGTCCTTTTAATGGCCGGCCGGTCCAGATCTATCGTGGAGTGACAGATACAGATGGAACATTATTTCAGAATTTTAGTACTCCTTTTCCAAAAGATCCTGCCGTTTCGCAGGTGGGTCGTGACGGGCCAGTCTCATTAGGCGATATCGGAAAAACGGGTTTCTATCTGAAAAAATACCTGATTACCAGTACAATTATAGCTGAAGGAAGATCCGATCAGAATTATATCGATTTTCGTTATGCCGAGATATTACTCAATTACGCGGAAGCGGAATTTGAATTAGGCACGAATATGCAAAAAGCGTTGGATGCCACCAATCAAATAAGAAACCGTGCGGGCATCAAAATTCTTACTCTTGCTGAATTAACAAAAGACAGGTTAAGGAATGAACGAAAAGTTGAACTGGCATTTGAAGACAAGCGCTTTTGGGATCTGCGACGTTGGAGGATTGGACCTTCTCTTTTCACTAATACCAGAATTCATGGGCTTTGGCCATATCTTTCTTATAAGGGCGCCGGCGTTTATAAGTGGACCTTTAAACGTGTAGAGGGTTCCCCCCTTGATAATGGTCAGGTCCGCACTTTTGCTGAGAGAGATTATTATAGTAACCTGTCCGATTATATAATCACCAATGCAAATATTGTTAACAATCCAGGTTGGTAATCTATAAATTAATTAAAATGAAAATTATTTTTTTCTTCGCAGTAATAATATCATTTACCAGTTGTTCCGTAGATAATTATGAGATGCCTAACCTCAGCATCGCGGGTAAGATCGTTGATTCACAAAACGGTGAGCTGGTGGAGTCGGGTGGAGTCAATGCAGGTACGGTTGTCAGGTTGTATGAAGGAGGTTCCGCTCAACCGATAAATCTTACGACATTTCCCGAAGGAAATTTTATAAATAGCAGGATGTTCCCTGGTGATTACAGCTATACGGCAGTAGGACCGTTTGTTCTGACATCAGCAGCGCCACAGTCTTTGGTGATCAATAATAACAACACCGAGATTGAAATAAAAGTAATGCCTCATGTAAGACTTAAAGCCACACTTGTGTCGAATACAGGAACAACGGCAGTAATAAAATTGGGATATACCAAAGTCAATGCATCTCAACCATTAACCGAGCTCGGAGTGCTCTGGAGTACCTTGCGAAATCCGAACAATCTTACTTTCAGTGGCGGTGGAAGAACGCTCGATAATGTGCTGTCTCAGAACCTCAGCTCGGGTGAAAAGACATACACAATACAAAATTTAAAGCCGGGAACTACCTATTATTTAAGAGGTATTGGCAGAACAACCAACCCCGGTAGTTATTTCAACTATAGCTCCCAGATCGAATTTAAGATCCAATAATTTTATTTGTTCGAAAATTATCAGAGTCGCATATATACACGTTGTAAAACTTACTAATAAAAAATAAATTTTTTAACATGAAAAAGAATTTAGAACGCAGGGAGTTTCTCAATACGATGTCAGTTGCTGGTGTTGGCTTAGCCCTCGGTATACCGAATATTGTTTTTGCTGCAGATAACAAGCCCGCATTGCTGGGAGGTCCAAAATCACATCCCGGCGGTTTTTCGGGCTGGCCTTTATATGATCATACTGAAGAGACTGCGTTGGCTGATGTTCTGAAAAGCAAACAATGGGGGCGCCTGGGCGGCAACGTTATGAATAAATTTGAAAAAGAATATCAGAATCTTTTTGGTGCAAAGCGTTGTCTTGGAGTATCGAGCGGTACAAGTGCTCTGTACACAATTCTTGGAGCAATGGACCTGGGTCCGGGTGATGAGGTAATTATCCCCGTTTATACTTTTGTTGCTACATACAATGTGGTGGTTTTAAACTACGCGCTGCCTATCCTAGTGGATACTGATATTGAAAGTTTTCAAATTGACGCCGGTAAGATCGAATCAGCTATTACAAAACAAACAAAGATCATAATGCCGGTTCATATTGGTGGTTCGCCGGCAAATCTCGATAAGATTATGGCTGTTGCCAAAAAAGCTAATGTGCCTGTAGTTGAGGACGCGTGTCAGGCGCATCTGGCAGAGTGGCGTGGTAAAAAGGTCGGAACTTATGGCCTCGCTGGTGCATTTAGTTTTCAGGCGAGCAAAAATCTGAACTGTGCTGAAGGTGGCGCCATTATTACAAATGATGATGCTTTTATAAAAACCTGCTATAGTTTTCACAACCAGGGTCAGGGAGGACAAACAGCTGCATATACCACAGGAGCGGGCACACGTGGTACAAACTTGCGTCTGACAGAATTCCAGGGTGCTATTTTGCTTGCACAAATGTCACGTTTAGTAGATCAATCAAATCGTAGAAGCGAAAATGCAATCTATCTTACTAAACTCTTAAATGAAATACCCGGAATCAAACCTGCGAAACTTTATGAAGGCACCACGAAAAGTGCTTATCATCTTTACATGTTCAGATACGATAAAACACAGTTTGCAGGATTGAGTCGGGAAAAATTTCAAAAAGCATTAAATGCAGAGGGCGTTCCATGTTCAAGTGGCTATGGTATGATGAATAAAGACTCTTATGTAACGGGCCTCGCTAAGAACAGACATTATCTGAAAATTTACGGAGAAAAAACAATGAACGAATGGCTTGAGCGCAATCAGTGCCCACAGAATGATATATTAACCGGAGAGCAGTCTGTATGGTTAACTCAAACCATGCTGTTGGGAACGAAAAAAGATATGGACCAGATAGCGGATGGAGTCAGAAAAATACAAAAATATGCTAAGGAGATAGATAAGGTTTAAATCCTGTGAATGAGATTCATTGCACAGGCATATTTTGTTTACAGCAATGATTTCTTTCAACAAATTGCAGGCCGGCATAACGTACAGATCAGATTTGACAGAATATTTAAACAACGATAAGCTATGCAGTATCGGGCTTTACCAGCATTTATTATTTTATTTTTCCTTCATGTGGATGTGGATGTGAATGCGCAGTCCGGTTACCGGATAGGAACTTCCATAATAAGTCTCGAGCCGGATTCATCCATTTTTTCCCTTGCACTGGGAGGATATGGAGCACCTGCGGAAGGAAGATTTACAATTACCTGGGACCTGGCCGGAGATGCACCGCATATCAAAAATATAACAGGACTTAACGGAAACTTATATGGTTTAAATACTGAAAATGAATTATTGAAAGGCGCGGTTTCAAAAACACATATTTCGTGGCAGAAATTTGGAACTGAGAAAAATATTATTGCCCTAACGGGTTTAAATGGAAAATTATTCTGTATAAATAATAAGCATGAACTATTAAAGGGAGCGCCTGCTCAAAACAAAGCAATCTGGTCGAAGATAGGAGTGTCTCAGGATAATACAATCGCAATTGCAGGGCTGAATGAAAAACTGTATGCAATTAATGAAAAAAATGAATTGCTGGAAAGAAATCTTGCTTCTGACGGTAACTGGAAAATAATAGATAGTATTAATGACGTATCCGGACTTACCAGTGATGGCAGAATGTTATATTCTGTCAATAATGACAATACTATCTGGTATCTCAAAAAAGTAGGTTTCGGGAATCGATGGATTAAAATAGGGCGTTATAACGGCTTTACTTACAAAATCAAAGTACGCCAACTTGCAGTGGTCAATACCAGCCTTTATGCCCTTGCGGATGATGGAAAGATTTATAGGGCCAGGCATAGCAGCGATGGAGATATTTCGGCTAGAGCGATGGCTGTTCAAAATGGAAAGCAGACAGTAATCATTGTGGGTGTCGATTTAGTGAGTTTTAATTATTCGTTGATTACTGCTATCAAGAATATTGTTTACACAAAAAGAAACATTCCACCGCAGGCGATATTCATTAATGGTTCCCATACGCATTTTGCGCCAACTATGAAGGAGGCCTTAACATATGGAGAGCCGATGCAGTTGCCGGATAGCAATTATCTAAACAATGTGGTAAAAAATGGAATTGTAAAAGCAATAGAAACAGCCCTGGATAATTTGTCGCCTTCAGAATTATCTTTTGTAAGAGGCAGTACTAATATAGGTCATAACAGGAGTTCACCGGATCGTGAAAATCCTTACGATCATTCACTGGACATAATAAAAGCTGAAAGCTCTGACAAGAAAAAAAGAAGCATTTTATTTTTAACCGGCTGCCATCCTGTAGCTAAAAATGCAGGCTTTGAAGGCTATACCATAAGTGCAAATTTTCCCGGTGTAACAAAGAAACTGCTACAGGATAAAAGCCTGTTTAACCAGGCGATGTTTATCCAGGGATGTGCTGGCGATATTAATCCAAGAGATGACGATCATGAAAAAACAGGTACAGAACTCGCTAATAATATCGTATCGGCTCTAACAGGAGGATTGAAAAAAATATCAGGCAGCATTTCCTTTTATCTCGACACTTTGCAAATCCATATTAGTCCATGGAGTATCGGGCAGATTGAAAAATTTAAACAGGACAATAGTGAACAGCAAGATCTCGAGTCAATTAAGAATGTTCGCTGGGCCAATGTAATGCTTAAGCGCTACAAGGAGGGAAAGGTTCCCACAACCTGGCCCGTATATGTACAAACACTGAATATAGGTAATTGGAAATTAGTGGGTCTTTCCAGGGAAGCTGTAACCGAATATGGGATGGCCATAAAAAACTTATGGCCAGATAAACTGGTTTCTGTGGCCGGATATACCAATGATGTTCCGAGCTATTTACCAAAATCTAATCACATATTGGCAAAAACATACGAAGGGTACAATTCATTTTTTTGGAATGCACAACCTGCCATTCCTCCGCTGGATGTTTTTGACATCGTAGTTAGCCAGATCAAAAAATTAAACAGGTAAATAACTTTTTAAATAACGTTTTATGAAACAGCAAATAACATGTCTCGGTAGTTTTTTACTCGCAATAAGCCTGCTTTCGTGTCACAATTCAAAACTGGCTTCAAAGCCGGAAATCGATGAACAAGGTGTAGGCACTCATCAGAAAAAGGAATCCTGGATCAATCTTTTTAATGGCCAGAATTTAAAGGGTTGGCATGGCTTTAATAAAACGGGTGAAGTAAAAAACTGGAAAGTAGAGGATGGCGCTCTGGAATGTTTAGGTGCAGCAAATGGTGACACAGGTGGCGATATTGTCTCCGACCAGGAATTTGAAAACTTTGAATTGAAGTGGGAATGGAAAGTTAATAAAGGTTGTAATAGCGGAGTTATGTATCACGTTGTTGAAAACAAAAAATACAAAGCTCCCTATGAAACAGGGCCCGAATACCAAATCATTGATGATATTGGATTTCCCGGCAAGCTGGAAGAATGGCAAAAGGCAGGAGCTGATTATGCAATGACATTGCCAAACGATAAAAAGAAGCTAAAACCTGTTGGAGAATGGAACACCAGTAAAATCTTATATAATAATGGAAAGGTTGAACATTGGTTAAATGGTGAAAAAATTCTGGAGTTTCAAAGGGGTACCGATAAATGGAACAGGGAAAGAACTACAGGAAAATGGAAAACCTATCCGGATTATGCTTCGGTTAATAAGGGCAGGATCGCATTACAGGATCATGGCAATAAAGCATATTTCAGGAATATTCAGATAAGGATTTTATAATGGTAAATGAAAACGAACAAAAGAAATTTATGATCAAAATTACCGAGCAACCATCGCAGTACCGGCATTTAGAAAAAATGACTGTAGAACAAATAACTAGGGCAATCAACACTGAAGACAAATCAGTGGCTCTTACGATTGAAAAGTCTTTGCCCGAGTTGAATAAATTAATCTACACTATTGTAGCAAAATTGGAAAAAGGTGGCCGGATGTTTTACGTGGGCGCAGGTAGCGGTGGTCGTTTATCGGTGCTGGATACAATTGAGCTCCCCACTACCTACGGTATTGACAAGGGAGTGGTAGAAGCAATACTAGCCGGAGGGAATGACCGTTTGATAGAAGCCCGGGAAGAAAAAGAAGACGATATAGAAGAAGGCTGGAACAGGCTTCAGCAACACCAGGTATCAACAAAAGATATTGTGATTGGCATTTCTGCAAGTGGAACGACGCCGTTTGTATTGGCATCATTGATCAAGTGCCGTGCCCATGGCGTTACTACAGGTTGTATAGTTAGCAATCCCGGATCCCCGATCGCTGTGAATGCAGACTATCCCGTGGAGATAATCACCGGACCCGAATTCCTGACCGGAAGTACCAGGATGAAATGTGGCACTGCACAAAAAATGATATTTGATATCATCAGCACGACTACAATGATTCAACTGGGTAGAGTAGAAGATAACCGGATGGTAAATGTGGTGCTTATTAATGAAAAGATTATAGACCGGAGTGTGAGGACTTTAATCGAAAAATCTGAGCTCAATAACTATGACGAGGCCAGGAGTCTACTTCTCGAAAAGGGAAGTGTCAAAAAAGCAATGGATTATCTTATGCAGGATAAATAAATATTGAGTGTATGCGTACTGTCATTTTTTATCTGCTTACCCTATTGTTTTTTTTCCATTTTTTTAATACGCAAGGACAATCTGAATACTTTATCGGTAGTTCCAGCATCAGCATTGAACCGGATAGTTCTGTATTTTCCCTTGCACTTGCGGGCTATGGTGCACCGCGCGACGGCCGGTTTAGTATTGCCTGGGAAAGGTCGGATAGTGCGCCTGATTCCATTTTACTGTTAACAGGAGTTGGAACAAAACTATATGCGGTAAATCAGAATAAGGACCTGCTTGTAAAAGACGTTTTGAAAGATAATGGAGGTTGGTCGAAATTAGGAACTGCTCATGATATAATTTCTTTAACGGGCTATAAGAACAGGCTTTATTCAGTAAACTCCAAACATGAGTTGTTAAGCAGGGAATGTTCGAAAAAGAATGCTCCCTGGCAGAAAATAGGTAATGCAGACAATACTGCAACACTTACCATAGTTGACGGGCAATTTTATGCAACAAATACAAGAAATGAATTGCTGGTAAAAAGTATTCATTCAGGCAGTAACTGGAAAACGATAGGAGTTGCTGACAGTGCATTATGCATGACGGCTTATGGAAATAGGATATATACAATCGGTGCCGACCAATCCCTTTGGATGAGAAAGACTAATATGCCTGATCTTCCCCGGGTAAAGATCGGACGATATATCAGGGCAGTAGCTGATCTGAGACTCAACCAGCTTGCAGTAGCAAATAACAGGCTATATGCCGTTTCCAGCGATAAAAAAGTATATATATCAAGCCACAATTCTACCGGTGATTTATCTGCAAGAGCAATTGCAATAAGGAAGGGGAAAAAAGTAGTTGTTGTCGTGGGATTTGATGTTTGCGGTTTTGATTATTCCCTTGCCACAGAGATAAAAAGCATCATAAACAAAAAGCTAAAGATTCCTCCTTTTGCTATTTTCCTGAACTGTTCTCATACTCATTATGCGCCGGTTACTCAAAGCTTTCCAACATTTGGTGATCATGGCCAGGTGCCGGATAGTACTTACCTGAATGGAATTGTAAAAAAGGGCATCATTAAGGCTATTGAATCGGCCCTCGGTTATATGTATCCGGCAACTATTTATTTTGGAAGAGGTACAACAAATATCGGGCGTAATAGAAGCGCAGGAGATCAACCTGGTCTGTACGATAACACTGTCGATGTAGTGAGTACCGTAAGTGAAAATAAAAGGGGGAATAATATATTGTTTTTAACCGGCTGTCATCCCGTCTTTAAAAATGAAGGCAAAGAAGGATACACGGTATCGGCAAATTTTCCGGGTGTGGCCAAAACGATCATCGAAAATAAATTGTCGATCTACAATGCCGTTTTTTTACAGGCTTGCGCCGGAGATATCAATCCCAGAGATACCGATCCTAAAAAAACCGGGGCAGATCTTGCGATGAATGTGCAGGATGTTTTGCGGGGCAATATGCAGAAAATTGCTGGTGACATTTCATATGCGCTAGACACTATCGAGGTGCCTGTGAAACCCTGGAGCAAAGAAAAAGTGGAGCAATTTAAAATCGAAAATAGTAACAAGGAAGGAAATGTATCTGCTGAAAAAAATGTGAGATGGGCAGATATGATGTTGAATTACTATGAAAATAAAACAATGCCGAAAACTATGCCGATATATGTTCAAACAATAAATATCGGGAATTGGAAATTGATAGGTCTTTCCAGGGAGGTAGTAACTGCATATAGTTTTGCCATTAAAAAATTGTGGCCCGATCAATTGGTAAGTGTTGTTGGATATACAAATGATCTTCCAAGTTATTTACCTGCGGAAAGTCATATAAAGAGGCAAACGTATGAAGGTAATGAATCGTTTTTCTGGAATTCCCAGCCTTCACTGTTCCCGGAAAACATTCTGGATATAGTGGTGGAAAAAATAAAAGTCAAAAACAATTAACAGAAAAAACATCGTTGCAAAATATGGCAATATTCTTAAAAAAAGGAAAACCGGAAGCAAAAGGAAAGTAGGCAGAAGCGAAGATTCGGGACACTGTAGCCCAAATAATCAAAGAGATAGAAGAAGATGGCGATGCTGCTGTGTGCCGTTTTTCTGAAAAGTTTATGGCTGGTCTCCCGAATCATTTCGCTTGAGTAAATCACGCATACAGGAAATAGCTAGCTCCGTGTCTGCTGAAGTGATAGATGATATTAAACTATAAACTTTTCGGAATCGTTTAACATTTATTCGTATGTATTGATTTAATACCGTTGGAATCTTGTCAAATAACTGTAATGTTTGCATTTCGGTATTGTAATAATTGCGAGTCGTCCGGAGGAAGTTCAGTTATCAGGTAGTTGATAGAATTTGTATCGCAGATTTTCATTCTCTGCCCTGTATTTAGTTTCTCAGAAATGCAAACAACTGCTACTTTATGTGATGACCGTATCATCGCCTTAAGTACCTGGACTACTTCCCAGTCAGAATCCGTTAATCCTTCTTCAATAGAAAACCCATTTGCGCCAATTAAACACAAATCTACTTTCATGTCTGCCAGCTGGTTGATTACACTTGCACCAGTATATAAATAGGCATTTTTGTTTATTTTACCACCAATACAAACAACTTCCAGATTTTCATATTTTGCCAATGCAACTCCCACTTGCGGACTTAAGCTAAAAAAGGTTGCATTTAGATTTTCTGGAATCGATTTCGCTATTTCAAGTATGGTAGTCCCTCCTTCAATAAGGATGGTCATATCCTTTTTTAAAAGTGTTTTTGTTTTTTGAGCAATTTGCTGTTTTTCTTCAAGTGCATATATTTCATTGTTGTTGGTATGATTAAATGATAAAGCAAAAGAAAGGCTGATTCCTCCTCCATGGACCTTTGCGATTTTGCCAAGATTTACCAGGTCTTTCAAGTCTCTTCTTATAGTATCTTCCGACACATTTAATAATCTGCTTAAGTCAACGGAAAGGACTTTATTATGAATATTAACTTCACGCATTATTCTCTTCAATCTTTCTTCTTTTATCATACTTGCATAGTTTAATTATAAATGAACTGGATTAATTATTTCAAGCCAGTACTAAACCTTTTTTCACTGAGTCTTTTTCCAATGGTTGGAAAAGTCCGGCAATTAATAGGTATAAAGTTGTGAAGGGCTTATTTATATCACAAGCCAGACAACCTTAGATGGCCTCATGGTGTTTGAATTGTCGAAGACATTCTGCCTAGAGCGAATTTAAATGAAGAATGACAAGTTTTTAGTATATGTTTTGCATCTTTATAATACCTGCTATTCAAAACCTACCGGATTAACCTGCAATTTAGCACAATTAGAATAATTTAATCTGCGTTTTTAATTTGCGTATATCTGCAAATAAGTTTAGTTTTGAATTCGGACTCTATTGACGTTGGAAGGGTATACATCTGATTATCTAAAGTTTAGGCGTTTCATACTTCAGTGCAGTTTGCGTTTATTCGTGAACATTGGTAAAATTATTGAGTAAATATGCGTAATTAATACTGTTAAAAAATCGACATTACTCGGTGGTTAAGGAGTTGTAAGTTTTCAATATTACTTATAAAGGAAATAATATATAAATAATCTGAGGTAATTATCGGGTGTCTTAATCCCTTTATAGTTTTCGTAAATATGAATGCTACAACTAACGACAAAAAAGGAAGCTCTTCCATCGCGAAACCATTGTATATAATCGGGATCCTGTTTTTCATTTTTGGATTTATCACATGGGTCAGTTCTGTTTTAATTCCGTATTTACAAATTGCCTGTCAGTTAAATAATTTCCAGGCATTCCTGGTTGCTTTTGCATTTTATATCTCTTATTTATTCATGGCAGTTCCTTCAGGTTGGCTATTGCAAAGAGTAGGATATAAAAAAGGAATGGTGATAGGGCTGTGGGTAATGGCAATAGGCGCCTTTCTTTTTATACCCGCAGCGCAGACCCGGATGTATGGCATCTTTCTACTTGGCTTGTTTCTTCAGGGAAGCGGAATGGCTATTTTGCAAACGGCTTCCAATCCTTATGTGACAATTCTTGGTCCATTGGAAAGTGCGGCAAAGCGTATTAGTTTAATGGGCATCTGTAGCGGCGTAGCCGGTGCTATTGCGCCAATCATTTTAGGGGCGATTGTGCTAAGCGATGCGGATCTTGTAAAAGAAAAGCTTTCTAATATAAGCGGGGATCAGAATACTGAGGTTCTGAATGAATTAGCTCACCGCGTGGAAATGCCTTATCTGATCACCGGAATAATTTTGTTGAGTTTATCTTTTTTAATAGGAGCTTCAGGTCTTCCGGAGATCGATAGCGATATAGAAGATAAAACTCTGGCCATAGCAAATGAGCAGAAAAAATCAATATTTCAGTTTCCTCATTTATTGCTCGGTGTGTTAGCCTTATTTTTATATGTAGGCGTTGAAGTGATAGCCGGAAATACTATTATTACCTATGCTCAATCACAAGGAATACCTATGTCTACAGCGAAGTTTTTTACAAGTGCAACCCTAATTGGAATGCTCGTCGGATATATCATTGGAATAATAGCCATTCCCAAATACATCGCCCAGCAAAACGCTTTAAAGATCTGTTCTTTGTTAGGAATTACATTCGGGTTAGGAGCTCTTTTTACAAATGGCATTTTTTCGATCACATTCATCGCCATGCTTGGGCTGGCTAATTCTCTTATCTGGCCTTCCATATGGCCAATGGCAATTGCCGGACTCGGCCGCTTTACAAAAATAGGCTCTTCCTTGTTGATTATGGCTATTGGAGGCGGCGCATTTCTCCCTTTGTTTTATGGATTTTTAACAGATTATATAGGTGCTAAGCAAGCTTACTGGATGCTCCTGCCTTGTTACCTGGTTATTTATTATTATTCCGTTCACGGACATAAAATCCGAAACACACCAGTCTTAAAGGCAATATAGAAATTAAAATCTTAACTATGATGATGATAGCTGACAGCGGATCTACTAAAACAAACTGGTGTTTTATAAATGACCTAAAGGAGAAGATCTGCTTTGAGACGGAAGGATACAATCCCTATTTCATTAATACCGAATATATAAGCAATTCACTCCGAAATAATATTCCCGCCACCATCCAAAGTGAAAAAATCAATGAGCTTTTTTTTTATGGCGCAGGATGTGCCAGTGGACGAGACGATATAATTGAGCAGGCTTTACAAAAAATATTTCCTGGTGTCAGGATTTCCATTGAAATGGATATGTTAGGAGCTGCGAGAGGGTTGCTTGGATACAAATCAGGTTTTGCTGCCATTTTAGGAACAGGTACCAACACCTGTATTTATGATGGAAATAAGATTGTAAAAAACATTGACTCATTGGGGTTTATATTGGGTGATGAAGGGAGTGGCGGAGCTATAGGAAAAAAATTGCTATCAGAATATATGCGCAACAATATGCCATCTGATGTACATGACTTATTCTGGTCAAAATATCATTTATCTCCGGATGAGATTATGCACCAGATTTATACTAAACCTATGGCAAACCGTTTTTGTGCCGCCTTCTGTACATTTATCAACGATCATATTGACAACAGTTACCTTCAATCCCTGGTAAAGATTTGTTTCAGGAAATTTTTTGAAAAGCTTGTAAGCAAATATGAGAATTATCAACATTTAACATTTAATAGCATCGGCTCTATCGGGCTTCATTTTAAAAGTATATTGATATCAGTATGTCATGAATTTGATATGAAGATCGGACGGATAATGTCTTCGCCTATGGAAGGCCTGGTTGACTATCACATTCAGGCGGATCTGAAAAAGGAGTTATAGTATATTATCCCTGGCATTTTGGTTCTGGGAATAAATGAGACTTATCGGGAATGTTGATCGATCACGCTATCATGTTAATTAATCCGATCTCCATTTAATTGTTCCCTCAAATCCAGATCTTCATCAGTATATTTTCCGGAAAATACACCTTCACATGTTCTATGATGCAGATATAACAATTTCATAATCGGAAACTCTTGATGTTTATCTTAAAACAAAAGTCCTTTGTGTGCCCATACTAGAAGGATGTAGCAACAAGGATTTTTCCGGTAGAAAAAATATACCAGTAGAAAAAAATATATATTTCGCTGAAGTTTCTATAGCGTTGCCTGTCTCCCGCTATTATAAAAGGGTCTGCAAAGATCATGATAGATTCTAAAGAAGTTAAGGAACTTCAACAACTGATTGCTTTATCGGACGATCAAACGGCCTATCTGCGCTTGTATCGGGTCTATATTACACCTCTTCTAAAGTTTGCCGGTTCTTTCGTGAAACATAAACCGGCGGCTGAGGAGATCGTGTCTGATGTTTTTCTGCAGATTTGGCATATGCGACGTAAACTGGACACCATCAACAATCTCACCGTTTACCTTTATACCTGTGTCCGTAATCATTCCCTGAATTACCTTGCCCATCAAAAACGGGAAATAACCACATTGTTTGCCGAAGACAATCTGGCCATTGCAAGTTCTGCACCTGATCCGGAACAGCTTTATATTACTTCGGAAATGATCAGGGAAATGGATCAGGCTATACAACAACTTCCACCAAGATGCCGCATGATCTTTAAACTGATCAGGGAAGATGGATTGAAATACCGTGAAGTGGCTGAAGTGCTCGGCATTTCTCCTAAAACAGTGGAAGCCCAGATAGGTATTGCCATGAAGAAACTAAGTGATGCGATACAGCCCTGTATCACCTTCGAAAAAAGAAAGTCATTCAGGTAATAAAAAAATATTTCAAATTCCTTTAAGGGAAAATCAAAAAAACTTTGTCTTACTGATACATCGTTATTGATACATTGTTATTGAAACAATGTTATCGATACTAACGAATGCCTTATTCTATTATGAATTCGAATGAAGAAAAAAGAATGTGGGAACTGGCTGGGAAAAAAATAGCCGGCGAAGCCACAACAACTGAACTGAATGAACTAAACGCCATGCTGGAAAAATTTCCGGAAGCACTGTATTCATTGGAGATCATAAGTCATTACTGGACATCGTCAGAAAAAAAAACGGAATATACTGAGCGTGAAGCGGCGCTTGAAAAACATATGCTTCGGATTCAGAAAGAACAACTTGCTGCGGAAGTCTGGCAACAATCAGAAGATAGAGCAACACCTGTATTAAAACTAAGGAAGCCGGCTTTATATGCCATAGCAGCCTCTGTGTTATTGGTTATAGCTATATCAGCTTTCTGGAACCTGCAATCTAAAAGCAATCAATCTCCTGTGGCAACCGCATCGAACAAAACATTGGCTGCATCAAAAGGGGCTAAAAATCATTTTATACTTCCCGACGGATCCAAAGTCTGGCTGAATGCGGGTTCAACGATCACTTATACTGGTGATTTCAGCAAAGATTCAATACGTGAAGTGTTTTTATCTGGTGAAGCATTTTTCGAAATCAGGCATGATGATCATCATCCTTTCCTGATACATACGGCGCAGATGGATATCCGTGACCTGGGTACCTCTTTCAATGTAAAAGCTTATCCCAATGAAAAAGCCGAGGCCACGTTGATCGAAGGTTCGATTGAGGTGGAAATAAAAAATGAAAAACAATCGACCATACTAACAAAACCTAATGAGAAGATCGTCGTCTATTCAAATACGTTAGAATCTGGCAAGAGTGATAATAATGCCGGTAAGGCTGATCAGAATAAGAGCCAACGGATTTTCCAGGTGTCGACAGCGATCATTAATCCGAAGGACAGCCTGCTGGTTGAAACAGCATGGATGGAAGATCGCCTGGTATTCAGGGCAGAAACCTTTGCAGAACTGGCAATCCGTATGGAGAGATGGTATGATGTAACTATTGAGTTTGAAAACGAAGAACAGAAAAAATATAAACTTACCGGGGCCTTTGCCAATGAAACCGTTGAGCAGGCGCTCTCAGAATTACAATTGATGAAACCCTTTCACTTTACTTTAAACAACGGAAAAATCATTATTAAAAAATAAAACTACTTATGATAGAATAAAAGATAAAATAAAACATCCATTACTAAAATGCTAAAATAAAAAACGGGAAATGTTGGTCCATTTCCCGCTGTCCAAAGTACTGGAACCTACGCCCGCGAAAGCTATCGGTTCCGATTTAATAAACTTT
>NZ_DATHKG010000040.1:0-43281 GCF_035489435.1 Flavitalea sp. | reverse complement strand
GACCAGGCAACAGATGTTTAATTCTGTCGGTCTGCGGCAACGCAACGATCAAAGACTCCGGATATCTGCAACAAAGGAAGGGAAGCTCATTTCCCTGATACATGAAACAACAACACAAACTGCTATAGACAATGAGTTTATTGAGCCTTGCGGCGATTGTTCAAAACTGATGTATGATGTTCCAAACTCACTGATAACTTATCGTGTTGTTCCGATGAATATGATTTTGCCGACTTATACCCGTGGCCCGGGAAAGTCAACCGGCAGTTTCGCATTGGAATCTGCTATTGATGAACTGGCTTTCAAACTTGAAATGGATCCTATTGAGTTCCGGTTAAAAAATGAACCATCTAAAGATCCCTCAAATGGTAAACCCTGGTCATCGCGCAAAGTCGTTGAATGTCTGAATGAAGGTGCCAAAGCTTTCGGATGGAACAAACGTAAGATGGAACCGCGTTCAATAACCGAAGGTGATTACTGGATAGGATATGGAGTTGCCTGTGGAACTTATCCCGCAAGACAAAGGGAGAGTTCTGCTATCATTAAGTTAGCCCGAACAGGCAATGAAGTCAATGGAGTTGTTCAACTGGCCGCCTCGGATCTTGGTACAGGAACCCATACAATACTTGCACAGACGGCTTCGGATGGCCTTGGCTTACCGGTGTCAAAAATTAAAATCATAATTGGCGATTCCGATCTTCCTCCTGCTGCCGGTTCAGTAGGTTCTGTTGGTGCCACGAGTTTTGCCAACGCTGTTAATGACGGATGTACCAAAATCACGGATGAATTACTTGCAAAATCAGGAAAACAATTTTTTGTAAAGCCAACAGCTGCCCAATTAATGATTTCTGAAAATATCAATGCATTTGAAACAAGAGTCGACGCCAAGCCATCAGCTGATGCTGATCAATACTCTGCCCACAGCTTTAATGCAAATTTTGCAGAAGTGAGGGTAAATAAGTACACTGGTATGGTCAGGATAAAAAGGTTTCTGGCAGTAACAGCTGCCGGAAAAATCCTTAATCCGAAAACTGCGCGATCACAAATCATTGGAGGCAATATCTGGGGCATTGGTATGGCACTTACGGAAGAATCGGTTGTTGATGTACGTTATGGAAATTTTATTACACGTTCTTTTGCTGATTATCATGTGCCGTCAAATCTCGATATTGGGCAGTTGGATACGATTTTTATTAACGAAGATGATCAGCATTCAAATAAAATGGGCGTAAAAGGAATTGGCGAGGTGGGTATAGTAGGAGTTGCCGCAGCTGTTGCAAACGCCGTTTTCAATGCCACAGGAAAAAGGATCCGCCAGCTGCCTATAACACCTGACAAATTACTGTAACATAGTTTGCTGATCGGTCAGACTATGATCATGGCTTCAGATCTTCACCGGACGCCCTTGTCCGATGGCAATACCGTTTCATTATGTATTAATTGTTCAAGCGAAGCTGAACAGCAGCGTTTTTTTACTAATATCAGTAATGGCGGAAAAGTAGTAGAAAATAAATGAAATGCCGACAGGTGCTAAAATCGGAGAGGTGAATGATCGCTTTGGCAAGCAATGGATTTTTTATTACGATAAAAATGAGGCTTCCTGATTTACATTCAAGCCCACGATTTTTATATAGTAAATGCCTTTGGGCAAAGACGGAACACTGTTAATGGTCTGCCCGGGATAGCCTGCGACAAGTGAACACGAAAATACCAGGTTCCCCGAGCTATTATATAACATTAATCTTGAAGCTCCGGAGGCCAGGCCTTGAAATTTCAGCATATTTCGGCTATATATTACTGTTAGTGATTTTATCGCCCCCTTAATTTTTACCGGCACAACTGTGGAGTAAAAAAAATTTCCATCGGGCTCAATGATCCTTAACCTGTAATACAAAATGTCGATCCCCGGTGGGATCTGTATATCAGTTTGAGTATAAATTTTATTTGCCTGGAACTTAATTTCAACTTCAGAGGCAATCGCTTTATATACCCTGTTGTCCGTTGATCTTTCTGAAACAAGATGGGTTTCGGCCGCGACATCGTTAAGATGATATTGTAATGCCACGTTCCCGTTTCCGGCAATTGCTTTGAATGACAGTAACTTTAATGGAAGCACGATTCCAATTGCATCTACCTGTATGTTATCAAACACAAAGCGATTATTACCGCCGCTGTACAATACGGCATTGTGGCCATAGATACGAAAAGTTACAGGGGCAGGAAGGTTATTAAAAGCTGCACCGGGAGCGAATACAAAATTGGAATAGGCACCGGTTAGAGATCCGGTTGCCAGGTTTGTTGTGTAACCATCAAGGCTCGACCGGACTGTAAATTGTGTCGGGCCGCTTCCCCCGGATGAACCAGTGTTGCTGTGCCGCATTCTAAGGTTCAGGGAAAGAATATTCAAAGCCAATCCAATGTTTGGACTTAAAGTAAAGGAAAGATAAAAGTTGGCCGCAAGAGTGCCAGCAGGCCAACCATCATGGCCATAATATTCTGTGCCCCCGTTGAAAGCCCTGGTTGGGACAGCCGGTGAGAAATCTGCTATAGAAATTGTGTTGAAAGATCCTGCACTGCCTGTAATGGTACCTGTAAAAGTCCAGTTCGCAATTACCTGTGCATATGATGCCAGGTTAATTGTCAGCATCATAGTAAGAAGGCAGGTCTTTTTCAGGATTGTAGATCCTGCGATATTGCTGACAGGGTTCATCTGGCTTATTGCGGGTATGGATTACAGTTTTCAGGTATGGATTGCAGTAATAACGCTAAATGTTAACCCTTATTTTATGGTAATGGGAAATTCTGCCATTAAAGTCAGCCCGGATATTTAGGTAGTAAAGTCAGCTCAAATATTGAGGTAGTAAAGTCAGCTCAATACTGAGGTAGTAAAGTCAGCCCGGGCACTGAGGTAGGAACTTCGCAATATGTTGATCAAATTCATCTTCGTTGGGGAGAGAATTCCGTATTCAGTCCCTGGCTTAAAAGGTATATGTTTTGTGCCTTAAACAAAGACATACTTATTTAGTAAAAAACTAAATTTTTTTTTATGAGATCTCAAAATTCAGATCAGCGTCGATACTATGACGATGATCAGCAAAGAGACAAGGGACAACAATACAAGCGTTTTTTACAGGGCGAACAAAGGAGAGGTAATGAAGAAACCAGGGGAAGTACCCACTGGCCCGAAGGGGGTGGTTCTATGAAAAACAGTGATGCGTACCGGAAAAACTACCAGGAAGGGGATTATAGAAGCAACAGCGAAAGGGCTGGTCAGCCAGGCGGCGATTATCGTTCAAGGAACGAACAGAGAGAAAATCAATCGCGGTCCGGAAATCAGTACGGTCAGAGCAGCGAACAGCAACAAAGACGAATGAAAAGAGGATTTGGCGGCATGAATCGTCGCAGTGATTACCAGGACAGGGGGCAGCAGAACAGCTTAGGTCAACAACGATATGGCTCCGGAAGTGTCGGGAATTATGACCCGAGGTACGGAAATGAGTCTCGTTATGGCGGCTTAACCGAATACGATCAACGCAACCCGGGCGGCACCGATATGAATCAATATGACAACAGGAATGCCCGGAATGAGGGTAACCAGGATTCACGCAACCGTTATGGAAGTAATTATGGCCAGGGTTATTATGGCGAATCAGAAAACCAGGGTTGGATGCAGGATAGTGAGTACAGGAATAGAAATGAGGGACGCAATCAGGGTCGTGGTGAATGGAACAAGGGCCCTGGAAACTGGAACCAGGGCGGTGACGATTGGAATACGACGCGTGGAGATTTGAACCAGGGCCGAGGTGATTGGAACCAGGATCGTGACGACTGGAACCAGGGAAGAGGTGAGAGGAACCGGGGTCGCGGAGATTGGAACCAGGACAGTGCCGATCGTAATCCCAATATGAGAGGTAGCTACGGCACTGGTAATTATAGCAATATGCCCAGCAGAAACCAGGGGGGTACAGATTATAATTCCACCAGCAGATATTATTCCCGCACAAGAGACAATGATCCGTTTGTCTGAACCTAATCCGTTTATTTGAACCAAATCGGTTTACCAAATCGGTTTATCTGAATCTTAATTTAAGCCTTATCATTAATTTCTTTAAAAACTTGACATATGAAAGAGAATCAACAAAACGAAACACATGTCCAATCGCCTTCCAGGCGCGGTTTGGCAAATAAAGAAGAACAACAGGGTAGTGGACGCAGTGAAAAAACAGAGGAAGGCAAAGAATCACTACTTGAAAAATTTTTCATCAGCCAGCTGCAGGATATTTATTATGCAGAGCAGCAATTGGTAAAGTCTTTGCCTGAAATTGCAAAAGCTTGTACCACCGAAGAACTGGAAGATGCATTCAATGATCATCTTGCACAGACCGAAAGACATGTGAAACGCCTTGAAAAAGTGTTTAACATTATTGGCAAAGAAGCCGAAGGCAAACAATGCGAGGCTATGGATGGCTTACTGAAAGAAGCTAAAAGCATCATCGCAGAAACAAAAAAAGGTTCCATGACCAGAGATGCGGCCTTGATCATTGCTGCTCAAAAAGTTGAACATTATGAGATCGCCAGTTATGGCGGCCTTGTTCAACTGGCTGTAACCATGGATCTGCGGCGCGCAGCCGACTTGCTCGACAAAACACTCAGCGAAGAAGAGCAAACAGATTTATTACTTACTAATATCGCCGAAGGTCATATTAACATGGAGGCAGAAGATGAAGGAAACTATTCCTGGAACCAACGGAAAATGAATAAGAATGATTTGAATATGTAATATTTTTTGTGGTGCCTAAAAGCAATCTATCATCAAATAGATGCTTAATGAATGATCCGGGCTTTGATCCGGATCATTTTTTTTGTCTAATGCCCATCTTGACATTTCATCACTCACTCTCTCGCCACTAACTCATCACTCATCACTCATCACTGCCCTCAACGCCATCTTATATCGAATAAAGTTCAAGCGGCAGCCCATCCGGGTCAGCAAAAAATGTAAATCGTTTGCCTGTGAATTCATCTGTTCTCACAGGTTCAACAATTACACCTTTGCTTTCCAGTGATTCTTTAGCCTTTTCAACATCTGAAACCAGGAAAGCAAGATGTCGCAGTCCACATGATTCAGGAGTTGAAGGCCGGGAAGGCGGAGATGGAAATGAAAATAATTCGATTACATATTGATCCCCGATTGCGAGGTCCAGTTTAAAAGACTGCCTCGCCTCACGATACACTTCTCTTATTATTTGTAAACCTAATACCTCCGTATAGAACTTTTTGGATCGGTCATAGTCGGAACAGATAATCGCGATATGATGAATGCCTTGTAGCTCAGGTGTACTTTTCATAATTGCAAGATATGTATCAATCTGTTTATTTTTACTTCCGGAATCGATTGCATACCTGGTTATACCATTAAGCTCTAAATATCAACCGCAATCAAAGCTTATTTAAGAAATTAAATGTAGATTAGACGTTCCTCTTTACAAGGAACCAACTGAATTATTCATTATCAAAACAGCCATCATTAAAACGATCAGCTTTCCTTATGATTAATATTGATTTCGAAATAAGTACGGACGACCTGGGAAACTCAATTAAGAAGTTTTGGGATGTTTCCGGCAAAAAGATAAGCAATATTGAAAAGCACTATGATGCATTAAAAGGATCACCGGTTTTCACAGTAAATGGTCTTTACACCACGCGTGGCTGGACAGAATGGACACAAGGTTTCCAGTTCGGATCTTCACTGTTGCAGTTCGATGCAACTGGTGAAACTTCATTCCTTGAATCGGGACGTGAGCGAACGCTTGCAGTGATGGCACCACATCTGACTCATATAGGAGTACATGATCATGGGTTCAACAATGTGAGTACCTATGGAAATCTTTTGCGATTAATGAAGGAAGGGAAGCTATCATTTAATGAGTGGGAAAGAAATTTTTATGAACTCGCTTTAAAAGTTTCAGGAGCTGTACAGGCGGGAAGATGGACAAGAATTAATCACGGGGGATTTATGTATTCTTTCAACGGACCTCATTCATTGTTTGTCGATACAATCCGCTCCTGCCGTGCTTTATCGCTGTCTCATAGTCTTGGTCATATTTACCAGGCAGAAAATGACATCCGTATAAACCTTCTTGAAAGAGCCATGTTGCATTGCAAAGCAACAGCTATGTATTCTGTATATTATGGAGAGGGCCGTGATTCATATGATATATGGGGCAGAACTGCACATGAAAGTCTCTTCAACACCAATGATGGTCGGTACCGTGCGCCAAATTCACAACAGGGATATACGGGCTTCACAACCTGGACAAGAGGTCTTGCCTGGGCCATCTGTGGTTTCGCTGAACAACTTGAATACCTGCAAACTATTTCTGACGATGAACTTGATGCCATTGACGGCCGCGATAACATCGAAGAATATATGTTGAAAGCGGCGCATGCAACCTGCGATTTTTATATTGATAACAGTCCGATTGATGGTATTCCTTATTGGGATACCGGTGCACCACAGCTATATAAAATCAATGACTATCTCAACAAACCTGCAGATCCGTTTAATGAATATGAACCGGTTGACAGTTCTGCTGCAGCTATTGCCTGTCAGGGCCTGATGCGCTTTGGCAGATATCTCACTCATAAAGGTGAAGTTGTAAACGGAAAAAAATACTGGCAGGCTGGTCTCACAGTGCTCAGGAGCTTATTAAAAGAACCATACTTAAGTACCGACCCATCTCATCAGGGTTTGCTATTGCATACCGTTTACCATTGGCCGAACAGGTGGGATTATGTGCCAAAAGGTGCAAAGATTCCTTACGGTGAATCCTGCATGTGGGGAGATTATCATATTCGCGAAGCTGCACTTTATGTTCAGAAAATTATCAACGAAGAACCATATTACACATTTTATAACGGTGTTATCTGATGACTGAGATCACAGACTTTTCGAGATTGTGTGTACACACGATCACAACCAAACCCTGGGATATTCTTACTGCTGCGCAAAAATTTGCAGCTTCGGGGATCGGGGGAATAACAATCTGGCGCGACGCTGTTATAAATCAAAACCTGGGAGCGGTAAAATCCATGCTTGGTGACCTTGGCGTGGAAGTAGTTTCGCTCTGCCGTGGTGGTTTTTTTCCTTCAGTAGACCCGCCGAAGCGAAAGTTCGCTATCGACGACAACCTCCGGGCCATTGACCAGGCTCATGCCCTTGGTGCACCAATGATGGTAATGGTTTGTGGAGCTGATCCGCGTCAATCTTTGGAAGACTCACGGAAACAGATAGCCGAAGGCATTATGACATGTCTCGATCACGCATCGGCAGCGAAAGTTAAACTGACTATAGAGCCTTTGCATCCGATGTATGCCGGTGACCGTTCAGCTGTCAATACATTGGCCCAGGCTAATGACATGGCTGAAGAAATCGACTCGCCATGGGTAGGAATTGCGTTGGATGTTTATCATTTGTGGTGGGACAATGACCTGGAAAGGCAGATTGAACGTTGTGGCACAAATGGAAATCTGTCGGCTTTTCATATTTGTGACTGGAAAACACCAACCCTGGATATGCTTAACGACAGGGGATTGATGGGCGAAGGTTGCATTGATCTGAAAAAGATCAGGGGATGGGTGGAAAAAGCGGGGTTCAAGGGGTTTCATGAAGCTGAGATATTTTCAAACATATACTGGCAGCAAGATCAGGATCTTTATCTTGAGAAGATAAAGGATGCTTATCTTAAGTATTCATAAACGAGCTTGTACATCGAAAATATTTGCTTCATTGTCGGAAAACAATTGCTTTATCATTCGAAAAAATTTAAAATGAAACCGACTGTACATACTATAGGCATAATCATGAATGGTGTTACCGGCAGGATGGGAACCAATCAACACTTGTTGAGATCCATAGCAGCAATCATGAAAGAAGGAGGGGTTAAAATAAGTCCATCTGAATTTATCATGCCTGACCCGGTACTAGTGGGCCGGGATGCTATAAAACTGCAAAAGCTCGCGGAGCAATCCGGAGTTACTGCATTCACAACTGATCTTGAGTCGGTGTTAAACGATCCAAGGTACCAGGTGTATTTTGATTCGCAGACCACCGGTAGAAGGGCGGAGGGTGTACGAAAGGCCGTCAAAGCCGGCAAACACATTTATTGCGAAAAGCCAACCGCCCTAAGTACTGATGTTGCACTTGAACTATTTACCTTATGCAAAAATGCCGGCCTCAAAAACGGCGTGGTACAGGACAAACTCTGGCTACCGGGATTACTGAAAATTAAAAGACTGATCGAAAACGACTTTTTCGGTGAGATACTTTCTGTGCGTGGCGAATTCGGATACTGGGTATTCGAAGGCCATTCAATACCTGCACAAAGACCCTCCTGGAACTATAGAAAAGAAGATGATGGTGGTATCATTGTAGATATGTTATGCCATTGGCGCTATGTACTCGACCAGATTTTTGGAAAAGTGAAATCAGTTTCATGCCTGGGAGCTACCCATATTAAGGAGAGAATCGATGAAAACGGTAAGCCTTACAAATGCACTGCCGATGATGCTGCCTATGCAAGCTTTGAACTGGAAAATGGAATTGTAGCCCATTTCAATTCTTCCTGGACAGTACGCGTCCGTCGTGATGATTTATTAACTCTCCAGGTTGATGGAACAAAAGGATCTGCGGTTGCAGGTCTCCGTGAGTGTTATATCCAACATTATGGAAATACTCCGAAGCCGGTATGGAACCCCGATATAGTACAGCCGATAAACTTTTTTGAAGGCTGGGCAAAGGTACCTGAGCAGGAAAATTTTGACAATGCATTTAAGGTTCAGTGGGAACTTTTTCTGAAACATATAGTAAAGGACACGCCTTTTCCATGGGATCTGCGTGAGGGTGCAAAGGGTGTACAGCTTGCGGAAAAAGGCCTGGAGAGCTGGGAAAAGAGATGTTGGGTTGATATTCCTGAACTAAAAGGATAGTCTGATATTTATCATAAAAAATGCTGATTGTGAAAAGAGTAGCCCTGGTTACCGGCGGAAGCCGCGGTATAGGCCTTGGAATTGCCACTGAACTTGCGATGCAGGGATTTGATCTTGCCATCAATGGGGTAAGGCCGGTCGGTGATGTTGCCGATAATCTTGAATTGCTTAAGGCGCTGGGCGCTGAAGTGATCTACTGTCGTGCAGATGTTTCATCAACTGAACAGCGTGCTGCTATGCTTAGTGAAATAAATGCTCACTTCGGTTCGCTTAATGTATTAGTCAATAATGCAGGTGTAGCACCGTTGGATCGAAAGGATATACTCGATGCAAGTGAGGAAAGTTTTGACCGTTTGATATTTACAAATTTAAAAGGTCCGTATTTTCTTACACAGGCAGTTGCCAACTGGATGATTGCTCAAACAAAAAACGATAAAGGGTTTAATGGATGCATAGTAAATGTATCTTCAGTCTCGGCAACTTTTGCCTCTGTAAACAGAGGTGAATATTGTATTTCGAAAGCCGGGATCAGTATGGCGACACAACTTTTTGCCACCCGGCTCGCTGAATATAATATACCTGTTTATGAAGTGAGACCCGGTATAATTCGCAGTGACATGACAGCAGGAGTAACCGAAAAATACGATAAGTTGATTGCCGGTGGTTTAACTGCGCAGAAAAGATGGGGAGAGCCTGTTGATGTTGGTCGCGCGGTTGCAGCGCTGGCGGCTGGAAATTTTCCTTACTCTACCGGCCAGGTAATAATGGTTGATGGCGGAATGGCAATACCAAGATTGTAAATTTTTACTTCCGTTAACGATTGAATATGCCTTTGATAAATTCTACAAATTCCGAACCTTCACCATTTAGCTATCTTCTTAAACTCCCGGTAATTGTGGCCGCCCTCGGTTATATGGTGGACATGTACGATCTTTTTCTTTTTAATATTGTACGTGTTCCAAGTCTGAAAGAGCTGGGTTTAACCAAAGAAGAACTGTTTACCAAAGGACTTTATATTCTAGATATACAAATGGCAGGCATGCTGATCGGAGGTATATTATGGGGTATCATAGGGGATAAAAAAGGCCGTCGTTCCGTGTTGTTTGGATCAATTCTTATGTATTCCCTGGCTAATGTGGCAAATGGTTTTATTACTTCATTCGATCAGTATGTTGTATTAAGATTTATTGCCGGCGTGGGCCTTGCGGGCGAGCTGGGCGCGGGAATAACACTGGTGGCAGAGATCCTCCCAAAACATGTCCGCGGTTATGGTACCACGTTAGTAGCAACAGTTGGCGTATTGGGTGCAATTCTGGCGTTTTTTATAGCTGATACTTTTAGCTGGAGAACATCCTATTTTGTCGGTGGTGGTCTCGGCCTTCTCCTGCTTGCCATGAGAGTCGGCGTATTTGAATCCGGGATGTTTCTGAAAATAGTAAAGAAGGATGTGCAACGTGGTAATTTCCTGATGCTATTTTCAAGCAAAAAGCGTTTCTTTAAATACATATCTTCTATACTGATTGGTACGCCTATCTGGTTCGTTTCAGGAGTACTCATCTTTTTCTCACCCGAATTCGGGCATGCACTTGGTGTAACTGAACCTATAGTTGCAGGGAAAGCAGTGATGCTGGCTTTTGCCGGCCAGGTGTTCGGGGATATTGTTAGCGGTTTCCTGAGTCAGCGCTGGAAAAGCCGGAAAAAAGGAATGCTTGTTTTCCTGGTAGGGTCGTACTCACTGATGCTGGTTTACCTGTTGACTCAAACTCAAAGTCTCACCACGTTTTATATCATCTGTGCCTGCCTTGGATTTTTCAATGGTTACTGGACACTTTTTGTGACAATTGCAGCCGAACTGTTTGGCTCTAACCTCCGGGCTACAGTGGCGACCACTGTTCCGAATTTTGTGAGGGCTTCGGTTATCCCTATTTCCGGTTTATTTTTATTTCTCAAACAATCTTTAGGAATTACAACCAGTGCTGTGATTGTAGGTAGTCTTGTGGTAGGAATAGCGTTACTGTTTCTTTGGAAACTACCGGAAACGTTTTCGAAGGACCTGGACTACGAGGAAGAGAAATATGAATTATGAGTTATGAATTATGAAAGTAGTGATGAGTTATTTGAAATTTGAATTGTGAGTGATTGTTGAGATGATTCACTGAGCTTGGGGTTAAAAAGGGACTGCCCCTGTAAACAGGGGCAATCCAGGAGGGTTTAATGTTAATGGTGGCTTTGACTAGTACAGCCATTGGTTGGTATGAACTGGCTGCAAGTAAAGTGGAAATAGTTGTATCATCACCGGTACTACCACTCATAATCTGTAGGTAGTTCCCGCAATTGTTGATTTAAATCAAGATTTTTGTCTTTCACATTTTAATATATTTTCGGGTTATGGGAATTTTTCAGATTAAAAAAGAAGCAAAACAATATGATGTGGTCATCGTGGGCAGCGGTGCCGGTGGAGGGATGGCAGCCTATACTTTATCCAAAGCAGGATTAAAAGTCTGTTTGCTGGAAGCTGGTCCTATGTACGATCCCGCGAAAAACGTTACACAGTTAAAAAACCCCTGGGAAAGTGCAAGAAGAGGTGCAAGTACCAAATTCAGACCATTTGGTGACTTCGATGCTGCTTATTGGGGATGGGAGATCGATGGGGAGCCTTATACGAAAGCTAACGGCACAAAATGGGACTGGTTCCGTTCCCGGATGCTGGGAGGAAGAACCAATCATTGGGGTCGTATTTCCCTCCGTTTTGGGCCCAAAGACTTCAAAAGAAAAAGTATTGATGGTCTCGGTGATGACTGGCCAATCGGATATGAAGATGTAAAACCTTATTATGATGCAGTAGACAAAATGATAGGTGTCTTTGGTACTAACGAAGGACTTCCCAATGATCCTGATGGGATTTTTCTGCCTCCGCCAAAACCGAGATTGCATGAACTTTTAATAAAAAAAGGAGCAACCGGGGTAGGCGTACCCGTTATACCTTCGCGTCTGTCAATTCTTACAAAACAATTAAGTGATAACAAGGACAGGGGTGCCTGTTTTTATTGCCGGCAATGTAACAGGGGCTGCCAGGTTTATGCAGATTTTTCGTCTTCATCCGTATTAGTAAAGCCGGCAGTTGCGACGGGTAATGTTGATCTTATCACCAATGCTATGGCTCGTGAGGTGCTGACCAATAATGAAGGTCTGGCTACCGGTGTGGCATATGTAGATAAAACCGATCTGCAGGAATACCAGGTTACGGGGAAAGTGGTGATACTTGCAGCCAGTTCATGCGAAAGCTCAAGGATCCTTCTCAATTCAAAATCTGCGCGACATTCCAATGGACTTGCAAACAGCTCTGAAGTGGTTGGCAAATATCTCCATGATTCAACAGGTGCAAGTATGGGCGGATATATCCCCTCTTTATTTGGCCGGAAAAGATACAATGAAGACGGTGTTGGTGGAATGCATGTTTATACACCATGGTGGCTCGATAATAAAAAACTTGATTTCCCACGCGGTTATCATATTGAATATGGCGGCGGAATGAACATGCCTATGTATGGTTTTGGTTTCAATTCACAGAACCTGAATGGTAGTTACCCCGTAAACGGATCCACCCATGAGGCAGGTGGTTATGGAGCGCAGTTGAAAAAAGATGCAAGATTTTTTTATGGTGCCAATATCAGCATGGCAGGTCGTGGCGAAGCTGTGCCTAGAAAGGATAATTATTGTGAGATTGATCCCAATGTTGTAGACAAGTATGGTATTCCGGTACTAAGATTCAATGTGAAATGGAGTGAATACGAAATTAAACAGGCCAAACACATGAAGGAAACCTTTCGCGAGATCATGCACTCGATGGGCGCAGTGATAACTTCAGGTGATAAGGATAACGAAGAGAATGATTGGGGTTTAAATTCTCCCGGCAAAATTATTCATGAAGGTGGCACGGCAAGAATGGGTAGTGACCCAAGGACCTCAGTGTTAAATAAGTGGAATCAGGCCCATGATTGTAAAAATCTTTTCGTTGTTGATGGCGCCGCATTTACTTCACAGGCAGATAAGAATATTACCTGGACCATTCTCGCCCTGACTATGCGTGCTTCAGAATACATCATCGATGAACTGAAAAAAAATAATCTTCCAACCGGGTAACTATATCAACCGCATTTGGAATGAGAAAGATTATACTATATATAGCAATGAGCCTCGATGGTTATATCGCGGGCAAGGATGAGAATATTGATTTTTTGTCTTCAGTTGATGTGCCGGGTGAGGATTACGGGTATTTCTCTTTTCAAAAGGATATAGATACGTTGATCTGGGGTCGTAAGACTTATGATAAACTATTATCATTCGGAATCGAATTTCCCCATAAGGATAAAAAATGTTATGTGTTTTCAAAGTCAAGAACCGGTAGCGATGAAAATGTTACTTACTTCAGCGACTTGCATGTTCTGATAAACGAACTTCAAAGTCGGGAAGGAAAAAATATCTATTGTGATGGAGGTGGGGACCTGGTGTTTGAGTTGCTTAAACTTTCAGGTATTGATACCATGATTGTATCTGTAATTCCCTACCTCGTGGGGGAAGGCACAAGATTATTCAGGGACGGAGGACCGGCACAAGCCCTTGAATTTAAGAAAAGCGTCACCTTCCCTTCCGGCCTGGTGCAGCTCTGGTATGATAAACCGGCTAAGGTTAAGGACTGACTGCTCTTTTCACATCCATATTTTCTTTTTTTTACAGAGCTTATCCGCAGGGCAGTTGTGAATAACTTTTGTTTATTTAGATGCTTCGGGAATAATTCACGAACTTTATACAAACAAATCAGAAAAGAAATATGGGAAAATCTCAGGAAACATTTGGAAAAAAAGAAAAAGAAAAGAAAAGATTAAAACTACGCCAGGAGAAACAGGAAAAAATGGACGAGCGTAAAGCCAACGCTAAAAAAGGGAAGTCACTCGACGAAATGATGGCTTACCTGGACGAAAATGGAAACATTTCCTCTACACCGCCAGATCCCAAGAAAAAGAAAGTATTCAATCTGGAAGATATGCAGATTGGCACCCTCAGGCAGGAAGACCGTGTACAGGAAGATCCTGTAAGAACCGGCGTTGTAACATTTTTTAATGATGCCAAAGGCTTTGGTTTTATCAAAGATCTGAAATCACAGGAAAGCATATTTGTGCATGTGAACCAGATTTCTGAGCGCATCGGCGAAAATGACAAGGTAGTTTTTGAGGTGATGATGGGACCAAAAGGGCCAAACGCTGTGAACGTAAAGAAAGGCGGATAATCCGGACACTTCATGCGAAAGTTTGTTTGTATTGCACTCGCAATGTGTACCGTATTGATGAGTAAAGCTCAGCCGGACAGTAGTTTTCACCTCTATATCCTTGTTGGTCAATCCAATATGGCTGGTAGGGGAGAAATCACCGCTTCATATCGCGACATGCAATACAACAATATTTTCATGTTGAATAAAGCAGGTGATTGGGTTCCAGCCAGGCACCCACTGCATTTTGATAAACCGGCCATTGCCGGTGTCGGTCCAGGGCTTGCCTTCGCAAAAGCAATGGCCGATTCGGATTCGATAAAACATCTTACCCGTTCCTCCAATAATACAAATAGCCGCTCCACCGCCCCGAAAGTTAAGATAGGGCTGGTACCCTGTGCGGTCGGAGGCTCCTCCATCCGTTCGTGGATACCCGGAGGTTACGATAGCGCCACCAGGACTCATCCCTTCGACGATGCAATTGCCAGGATCGCGACAGCCGGCAAATCCGGTATCTTCATGGGTATAATCTGGCACCAGGGAGAATCAGACTCCAAACCCCAGGCAGCTTCACAATATCTTAAAGACTTACAAATCCTGGTTGAAAGGTTTCGGACGGCAACCCGTAAACCGGCACTGCCATTTGTTGCCGGAGAACTGGGAACTTTCAGGCCAGCCTATCAATTGATCAATGTTGAATTAAAAAAGCTCACACGAACAATCCCCGCATCCGCCCTGGCCAGTAGCAATGACCTCAAACATAAAGGAGATTCCACTCATTTTGATTCGCATTCAGCGGACGAATTAGGAAAAAGAATGGCCGAAAAAATGATCGTTCTGCAAACTGCAGGCAAATAGTTACAATCGTCTACATGGATCTCTTACAGGTTAAATCTATCAGCAAACAGGATGAAAGAGGCTTTCATCTTAGCAATATTAATTTCAACCAGGCATTTCAACAGAATATCACAATTGCAGGGGAAACCGGCTCGGGAAAAACAACTTTGTTGAAAATAATTGCAGGCCTGGCTCAACCTGATATGGGTGAGATTATTTTCAGGAATGAAAAAGTGATCGGACCGGCTGATAAGCTAATTCCGGGTCATAAGGGTATTGTATACCTGTCACAGGATTTCAGGCTGCCGCATTTCCTTCGCGTTGAGCAGATACTTGAATACGCCAACGAGTGGCCGACTGAAAAAGCCGAAAAATTATTCAGCTTGTGTGGGATCAGGCATCTTTTTAAGCGGAGAACGGATGAACTTTCAGGAGGTGAACAACAAAGAATTGCTATAGCCCGGTTACTCATCATGGACCCACAATTGTTTTTGCTGGACGAACCATTTTCAAATATGGATCCGGCTAATAAAGATCTTCTCAAAAACATAATTAAAGAGATCGGTAAGGAGTTCAATATGTCTTTTATTATGATCTCACACGATCCGGTTGATACGCTTCCCTGGGCTGATGAAATCATCGTAATGAGAGACGGAAAGCTCATCGAAAAAAATTCACCTGAACTTATTTATTCAAAACCTGCATTTGCTTATACGGCTGCATTGTTTGGGAAATACAACGTGTTGCCTGTCGGACTGCTGCAGATGTTAAACAATAATATTAAGATTCCCTCAGGATTTCAGCCGATAGTCCGGCCTGAAAAATGTGTGATTATTAGTTCATCTGTGGCTGGTAACAAAAATATTCACGGTGAGGAACAAGTTTTTCAACTAAAAGGAAAGGTAGTTGATGTCCGTTATTTTGGTCATTATTTTGAGACGGATCTGATGATCGGAGACCATACATTCATCAGCAGGTCGCACTACCAGGGTAGCCAACCAGGAAATGAAGAAACTATAGAGATATCCGGACAGGATGTTCACATGGCCCGGATATAGTGAGCACTGTGTTTGAGTGATATTCAAATCCCCAACTGCCTGATGAACTCTTCCTTATAGCTGCTCCCTATCGGGATTTCGTGCGATCTGATAAATACGCGGTTCCCATCTATCAGCTTGATATGTGTTTTATTAATGATGAAAGAACGATGAACCCTGATAAACTCCGGATAATTAAGCATTGTTACTAAAGCGGTGAAACTCATTGCGGGCATGATCGAGTAGTTTGATGCTACTACTTTTGAATAGTTCCCACTGGCCTCCGCATATAAAATCTCGTCCGGAACCAATTTATATATTTTGCCATCGGCTTTGATAAAGATGGCAGGATTGTGTTTTATTTCAGATGAAGGCGAAAGGTTCTGAACATTATTATTGGCAGTCAATTTTTCAATTGCCTTATCAACCGCAACAATAAACCTCTCAAGAGAAAATGGTTTTAGAAGATAGTCAGCAGCCGAGAGATCAAAAGCATCAACAGCATATTCACGATAAGCCGTGGTAAAAATAATCTGTGGTGGATTTTTCAGTGTTTTAAGAAAAGCCAGACCGCTGAGTACGGGCATATTAATATCCAGGAAAAGTATATCAGTGTTTTTTTCTTCCAACACCTGCTTTGCTTCGAGGGCATTGTTGCAGGCAGCAATCATTTTCAGAGCCGGTAAATGATTACAATAAGCCATCACGATCTCGCGGGCTATTGGTTCATCATCAACAACAACACAATTGTAGATCCTCATAAGTAATAATATTTTTCGATTCGACTATAGGTTGTCCTGATTCATTTCAACTGAATATTTGGTTTTTACCTGTAACATTACTTTGAACTCGTGTTCAGCCGCTTCAATATGGAGATCATGCGCCCCGGGATATAGTAGTTCAAGACGCTTTTTCACATTCTGAAGTCCGAGTCCGCTGTTTTTATCATTGCCATTATATCCTGAGGTATTACCCGAGTTGCGTATACTGAACAAAATTAATTTTCCCCAGGTTCTCAGTTCCATATCAATATAAACTTTTTCGTCGGCGTTGTCTTTGCCATGTTTGAAAGCATTTTCAACAAAAACAATTAACATCATGGGAGCGATCATTATTGAATCATCTTTCAGCTCTTCGATGGCAGTTTTAAGATTTAATCTTTCACCCATTCTCAACTTTTCAAATTCTATATAATTACCCAGGTAGGTTATTTCATTTTGTAAGGGTACAAAGATGTCTTTTGTCTCATAGACAGAATAACGTAGCAGCTCGGATAACTTCAATAACAGGGCGGGGATCTTCTCGTGTTGTGTGATGGAAATACCGTACAGATTATTCAGGGTATTAAACAGAAAATGCGGACTGAGTTGTGATTGAAGCATTGATAATTCAGAGCGGCTCTGGGTGGCCGTTACCCTTGCTTCCTGCAGGTTGTTTTCAATGGTTGACCTGATCGCGTGAATGATTGCTCCCGTTAGTATCGATGTTACCAGGAATGGTAGTCCAAAAAGCAAAAGATTGAGCGGATTTTTGGATGGCAGGGTAAACTGGCTGAATATAAATAACCAGGCCACCAGGCAAACCATGATGATAACTGATAAAACCAGCCACCATGATGGAATGTTTTTTCGTTGGGGGTTTACAATCTTCGAAATAATTTTCCCGGTATAGATCCCAAGCAAGGCAAGCCCTGTTGCGATCAGTGTGGCCTGGGCTTCTTCCCCATTTATTATTTTTCGCATAAACGGATAAACCAGGACATAAATAAGAAATCCACTTAGCAGATACATCCACAGATCATTTGTCTTTTGTGTGGACTGTATTGGTTCCAACATTGGCTTATCCATCTCTAAAACATTTTGAGTTACAAATATTCCAAAAAGGGATGGCAATGATGTCATAAAATGTCGAAGAGGTCCAAATGAATGTCGAACGCTGAATAAAACGGTACCGGGAATCCCGACCCGAAAAAAGCCCTTTCTGACACTTGATCAGGTCAGCCCGACACATTCATTTTTCAAGGCAGGTGATTCATTACAAATTTGACGAATCAATCAGAAAACATGATACAGAAACTGCTACTTACCTTCCTGGCCGCCATTTTTATCAGCTTTAATATCTTTTCGCAATACCAGCCCGGTACTATATCCGGTTCGCTGAAAAGTGAAGATAAAGTTGCTTTAACTGCTGCAACGATAGCACTTTGCCGTGCTAAAGACTCAGTGGTACTGTCTTCAACCCAGACTGATGCCAGCTCAGGTTTTTTGTTCCATTCTATCAGCACCGGTCAGTACCTGATAAAGATAACTTCAACTTTATTGGAAACTTACTATACTAAACCTTTTATCCTGGATAGCCTGAAACGGGCAATAAAACTGCAGCCAATAATCCTGGTCACGAAAAAACCGGTGACACTGGATAAAGTTGTGGTAACCGGTAAACGACCACTGCTTGAACATCAAATAGACAGGATGGTGGTAAATGTTGATGCGATGATCAGTGCACCAGGTAGTAATGCTTTGGAAATACTGGAAAAAACGCCGGGCGTATCCGTTGAACTTTCAGGTAGTATTAGCCTCAACGGGAAAAACAATGTACTCATCATGATTGATGGCAGGCCTACGAATCTCTCTGCATCGGACCTCACGGCCTATCTGCGATCGTTGCCAGGGGGTACGCTTGACAAAATTGAATTGATCGATAATCCACCTGCCCGATACGAGGCCGCGGGCAACGCCATCATAAATATAAAATTGAAGCGGAATAAACTACAGGGTTTCACCGGCTCAGTAACCGCAGGGTTCAGCCAGGGCAAATACTTCCGGAGCAATGATGTATTGAATCTGAACTTCAACCGTAAAAAATTCAGTTTAAATACTTCGGTTGGGTATAACCGTGATGCCGGCTTTGTGAAGAATAGTGGAGGCCGCATTTATTATTCTGAAGATGGGAACATAGAATCTGAGCTGAAGTCGGATAATTTTTCCAGGTTTAAAAGTGATGCCATCACCGGGCGGGTCGCTATCGATTATGCTGCGAATAAAAAAACAAGCTATGGCGCCATTTTAAATTTCAATTCAAGATATTCGGAAGATCATCAGCTTTATGAAAACCGACAATCAGATGATAAGCCACTTTATGATAGTCTGAGCCTCGGAATCACTGATATAAATTCCAGGTGGCGGGGCGGCGGAGCCAATCTCAATTTCCTCCATAAATTTAACGGGCAGGGCAGAGAACTTTCGGCTGATCTCAATTACCTGAGATATACAAACCGTGGCAACCAATACCTGACTAACACAGTTCACGATGCTGATAACGCAATTATATACGAGGATGAATTCAGTTACTATCTGCCCTCAGCGCTGGATATATACAGTGGCCAGGTTGATTATGTACATCCACTGGCAAATAAAGCCAGGATTGACGCCGGTTTCAAAACCAGCCAGGTCACCAATGACAATGAGCTGAGCTTTATGGGAGTTCCTCCTGTTGCAGGTCTGCCCGACTTGGACAAGTCTAACCATTTTATTTATAAAGAAACCATCAGTGCAATTTATCTGAACACCCGAAAGGATTGGCGCCGTTTTGGATTCCAGGCAGGACTAAGGGTAGAGTACACTGGTTCGGATGGTGATCAGCTCGGTAATCAGCAGGTAGCCCGCAGCAGTTTCAGGAGAGATTATCTGAATGCATTTCCCAGTTTTTTTATGACTTATAAACTGGATACAACAAACACAGGTTTTATTGATCTGAGTTATTCAAGACGAATCCGAAGACCAAATTACCAGATGCTGAATCCGTTTGAAATCTTTGTAGATAATTATTCCTATACATCAGGTAATCCCATGCTTACCCCACAGCTTGCGAACCAGCTGGAAATTAAATACCGGTATAAAAAATATTTTGGCATCGGTTTTCAACAAGGGTTTTACACCGATGTGATATTCCAGATTACAGAAAGCAATGATAAGATATTTGTTACCCGACCGCAAAATGTTGCTAAGGGTATGATCAGCTCTTTAAACTTCAACGGTATGATCCCTTTTGCGAACTGGTGGAATCTCAATGTGTCGGGAAATATATACAGGGCAAAATTAACGGGTAATACATCGGATGGAAAGCTGGAACAGGAAGCCTTTTCGTTAAGAGGCAGTATTCTCAATCAGTTTACACTTGGTTCAGGATGGAACGCTGAACTAAATGGTTATTATAATGGGAAGGATATTAACGGGCAGCGGTCATATGAACCCCGTTACCGGATCAATGCGGGGATCCAAAAGAAAATATTGAAAGGTAAAGGGAGTTTGCGTTTGTCTTTCGAAGATATCTTTTATACCTGGAAAGCACAGGAGGTTAATCACGGCCTGAGAAATGCAATTTCTTACAACACAAACCAGAGTGATACCCGCAGGCTGGCAATAGGCTTTACATATTCTTTTGGAAAAGACAACAATTCAAAGAAAAGATCGCTTAATGAAAACTCAGCATCAGAAGAGAAGAGCCGGGTGGATTGATGCTAAAATTCCTAACTTGCAAGGCTATGGCAAGAGGAAAAAGTAACGACGATAAACCAAAAGTAAAGATCACAAAAGAGAGTTTAAGGCAGGCATTGGTACTCTTCACATATGTGAAACCGTATCGTGTAAAATTTATCTGGGCACTGGTTTTTATAGCACTGTCTGCTTTTACGACCAGCCTGTTTCCCTTGTTTTTAGGGAAGATGATTGATGCGGCTTCCCCGGGTGCCGGCCTTGCTACCAGCCCGGCATCGACTTTTGGGTTAGATCTGAAGGATATCCACTGGAGCGTAAATACAACGCTGATACTCATTTTTATTCAACTCGCGATCCAGACAATATTTTCCTTTATGCGAATTTACCTGCTTACAGAAGTAGGTGAAAGATCGCTGGCGGGCATGCGCAGAGATGTGTATAGCAAGTTGCTTACTATGCCAATGCATTTTTTTTCAGAAAAACGTGTCGGTGAACTCAGCAACCGGATTTCCTCAGATCTTTCACAAATCCAGGATGCAATTTCATTTACCCTCGCTGAATTTCTGAGGGGCATATTCACTTTAATAATCGGGCTGATTTTCATATTCTGGATCAGTGCAAAACTTGCACTGGTCATGTTATCTGTAGTTCCGATAATTGCTGTGCTGGCTGTTATTTTCGGAAAAAAAATCCGGAAGATGGCTAAACGTGCCCAGGATCAGTTGGCAGAAAGTGGTACGATTGTACAGGAAACCTTCCAGGGCATCACGGTTGTTAAAGCTTTCACCGGTGAATTTCATGAAGTTGCGCGTTACGTAAAAAGCATATACGCTGTTGTTGATACAGCTATTTCAAATGCGCGTTATCGCGGCGCTTTTGTTTCATTTATGATCTTCAGTGTATTTGGAACAATTGCCTTCGTGATGTGGTATGGCGTGAACCTGATTCAGTCAGGTGAGCTAACCATTGGTTCACTTACCATGTTTGTGATATTTTCAATGTTTGTCGGTGGAACATTTGCTGGTTTTGCCGATATGTTTTCACAACTACAAAGAACGCTTGGCGCAACACAAAGTGTAAGGGAAATTATGCGAGGAGAAGGAGAGCCGGTAAGTCTAACCCCGGTTACAATAGACCCTCAATTTAAGATCAACGGCAATGTGAGGCTGAGCAATGTAGCATTCAGTTATCCTTCAAGAAAAGATGTTCCTGTATTGCGTGACCTGAGTATGAGTGCTTCCCGGGGCCAGCAGATTGCCATTGTCGGTCCGAGCGGTGCAGGTAAAACAACGATCGCAGCTATGTTGCTGAGGTTCTATGAGCCGGATCAGGGTGAAATATTTTTCGATGAACACAGGGCAAAAGATTTTCCGCTTACACAACTCCGGAAACAAATGGCCTTTGTGCCACAGGAAGTGCAGCTTTTCGGCGGAACTATAAGGGATAATATTGCTTATGGTAAACCGGATGCAGATGAAGCTTCCATAATGGCCGCTGCCCGGCAGGCAAACGCCCATGAATTTATTGAGCGGTTTCCCGAGCTCTACAATACTATTGTGGGCGAGCGGGGAATCAAACTTAGTGGTGGGCAAAGGCAACGCATTGCAATTGCAAGGGCTATACTTAATGATCCCGCAATTTTGATTCTGGATGAAGCTACATCATCACTAGACAGTCATAGCGAACAACTGGTGCAGGAAGCATTGGATAACCTGATGAAAGGGAGAACTTCATTTGTAATTGCTCACCGTTTGTCTACAATCAGGAACGCTGATAAGATTGTCGTTATTGACAAGGGAGTTGTTTCCGAATCCGGCACACATGCTGAACTCATGGCCATGAATGGACTCTACAGGAAATTAAATGAAATGCAATTTGATTTTGGTATGATTACGCAATCCCTCCGGGAAGTTCCACAAACTGTGGAATGATCGCCACTTTTAAGATATTGAAAACCAATTTATTGGCAAAGGCATTGTTTTTGAAGATTGTGGAGCAGTTCAAAGGCCACCAACGATTTCAAAATTAAACCTGATTTGCCTTATGGCTTCTAAGTCAAAAAAAGACAATTCAAAATTATTATTGGCTATACCAAAGTCCCCTACAGGAATAACGGGGCTGGACGAGATTACCGGAGGAGGCTTGCCCAAAGGCAGACCCACGCTAATCTGCGGGTCTGCCGGAGCAGGCAAAACATTGTTTTCCATAGAGTGTATCATTCGTGGTGCTTTGGAATATGGAGAGCCAGGGGTAATTGTAGCTTTTGAAGAAACAGCCGCCGACCTTGAAATGAATGTCGCGTCGTTGGGATTCGACCTTGAGAAATTACAAAAAGATGACTTACTCAGAATCGACCATGTCCGGGTAGAGAGAAGTGAAATTGAAGAAACCGGTGAATATGATCTTGACGGACTTTTTATTCGTTTGGGATATGCAATTGACAGCATTGGCGCCAAACGGGTAATGCTGGATACTATAGAAAATTTATTTGCAGGACTGAATAACGAAGGTATTTTAAGGGCAGAGTTAAGACGGTTATTCGGATGGCTCAAAGAAAAAGGTGTGACGGCTATCATCACTGGTGAACAAGGTGAGAAAACGTTGACCCGCAAGGGACTCGAAGAATATGTGTCAGACTGTGTGATATTACTTGAGCACCGGGTGATTAACCAGATCTCGACGCGACTTTTACGGGTAGTTAAATACCGCGGTTCACTGCATGGCACAAACGAATATCCTTTCTTAATTGATGAAGAAGGTATTTCTGTTTTACCCGTTACCTCTCTATTGCTTAATAATGAGGTTTCCTCCACACGTGTTTCTTCAGGTATACCGGCACTCGATAAAATGCTTGAGGGAACGGGATTTTTCCAGGGCAGTTCAATCCTGGTTTCGGGAACAGCTGGTACGGGAAAAACGAGTATAGCAGCATTGTTTGCGGATGCCACCTGCAAAAGAAAGGAACGCTGTATCTATTTTGCTTTTGAAGAGTCGCCACAGCAAATCGTTCGCAACATGAGCTCTATCGGAATGAATCTCCGGAAACATATCTCTGAAGGGCTATTACAAATGCATGCCTCAAGACCTACTTTATTCGGTCTTGAAATGCACCTTGTAGCAATCCATAAAAAGATTAAAAAATTCAAGCCTTCAACGGTGATACTTGATCCGATAACCAACCTGATTACGGTTGGCTCAGTTGCCGAAGTGAAATCTATATTGATAAGATTGATTGACTATTTGCAATCGCAGAATATTACGGTAATGTTCACAGCTCTCACCCTAAACAATAACGTAAACGAACAAACGGACGAAGGTGTTTCTTCATTGGTCGATGCCTGGTTGCTTGTACGTGATATAGAAACAAATGGAGAGAGGAACCGTGGCATGTATATCATGAAGTCACGCGGGATGAAACATTCAAACCAGGTGAGGGAATTTGTAATCACAGACAAAGGTCTTGATTTGCTGGATGTTTATCTCAGTCCCGATGGTGTTCTGACTGGTTCTGCAAGGGAAGCTCAATTACTAAATGAAGCTGCGGGCGTTGAGATGCGAACACATGCGGTGACAAGAAAGGATCGGGAGATTGAGCGGAAGCGGCTGGTACTTGAATCAAAGATCAGTTCGTTGAAAGAAGAATTCGAGGGTGTACAGGATGAGCTGAACAGATCTTACCAGGAAGAGGACCTACGCAAACAGATCTTGGAGAAAAACCGGAATAAATTAAGTCAACTAAGATCGAATATTATAATTAATGATAAAAACAAAGAACGTAGGTAAGAAATTACCGGAGAAAGAGAAGGAAAAAAAATATGAGTTGCGGTTATATATCGCGGGCAATACCCCTAAGTCAATGACCGCACTTGCGAATCTCCGGAAATATTGTGAGCAACATCTTTGTGATCAATACAGACTAGAAGTTGTCGATCTGCTTATTCATCCACAGTTGGCTGCCGGTGATCAGATCCTGGCAATACCAACGTTGGTGCGTAAGGTACCCGTCCCTATTAGAAAAATAATAGGAGATCTTTCAAATGAAGAAAAAGTGCTTGTAGGCCTGGATCTGCGGCCGATAAAATTTTAAAATGCTAACAAAACCGGGACATAAGTCAATCGCGAAAAATTCATCAGCTACAAACAGCGAATATATTCTTCGGTTGTTCATAACCGGTACATCTCCCAATTCTGTCCGCGCCATTAAAAATCTTCGTGATATCTGTGAGGAACATCTGAAGGGACGATATTTTCTGGAAATAATTGATGTTTATCAGCAGGCAGTCCTGGCTAAAGAAGAACAGATTATAGCATTGCCATTACTGATTAAAAAATCGCCCGGACCAGAAAGAAGGCTAATCGGTGATATGTCAGATACGGGAAAAGTATTGAAGGGTCTGGGTCTTCAATCTTAAAACAATGGAATTGAAATCGAAACCATATGGTGAATTGTTGTCGGAGCTTGAGGAAGTGAAAAGGCAATTGTATGAAGCAAACGAGACAATTGAAGCTATCCGCACCGGGCAAGTGGACGCGCTGATGGTTGAAGGAACAAACGGGCACCAGCTTTTTACGCTTAAATCAGCCGACGTTACTTACCGGGTATTCATTGAAAAAATGACAGAGGGCGCAGTGACCCTCAGTAATGAAGGTTTGATACTTTATTGCAATTCCCAGTTTGCATCAATGGTTGCCCGGCCCATATCATCTGTAATTGGATACCCTTTTGAAGATTTTATAAATGATGCTACCCGTGGTCATTTTCAGGAACAGTTTAAAAAATGCTGGGACGAAGACTGCAAAGGTGAAGTTATATTGAAGGCAGATGATCATGAGAAACCAGTTCTTTTGTCGTTGACCGCTCTTGAACTGGAAGATGACGTTTCGCTCAGCGTGATTGTAACTGACCTCTCCACCCTAAAACTGACCCAGGAAAAACTAGAAGAGAACAATAATCAGCTTGCTGAATCGAATCATGCACTTGAACTAAGCAATCATGATCTGCAGCAATTCGCTTCAGTTGCTTCCCATGATTTGCAGGAGCCACTCCGAAAAATCCAGATGTTTTCTGAACTGTTGAAAGTTAGGGCTTCAGACCAACTTAGCCCGGAATCACAAAAATACCTGAGTAAGATAACCGTGTCAGCGGAACGAATGAAAAAACTCGTGCTGGATATCCTGAATTATTCTAAACTTTCTGCCAGGACAAATCTTGTCGAAAAGGTCGATCTCAACATTTTGATCAAAGAACTGCTTGAAGATCTCGAACTGGTCTTTGCGGAAAAACAGGCAACAATCACGGTTGATCCGTTGCCCGTTATTGATGTAAACCGGGGGCAGATCAGGCAGGTGTTCCAGAATATTATCTCCAACGCAATCAAGTTCTCAAGGGAAGATGTGCCACCGGTGATCCATATCTCGTGCAAAACTTTAGCTGATAAATCTTTCGATAGTAAAGAATCAGCAAGTGGTGGTTTTGTACTTATCTCCGTTTCAGATAACGGGATCGGTTTCGAATCAAGATACCTGGACAATATATTTGTACTTTTTGAAAGGCTTCACTCCAAAGACGCATATGAAGGCACAGGAATCGGGCTCGCAATAAGTAAAAAAATTATCGAAAAACACAACGGACTTATTACCGCAAAGAGTATTTCGGGTAAAGGCTCAACATTTCTTTTTATTCTCCCGCTTAGCCCGCTAAGACAATAAGCGAACCAAACATCTTCAAAGTTGGTTAATTAACTGAGTTGACTTTTTAAAACTGATCAATAATTGAGTTACGCGACAATTAACTGATTACCTGGTGAATTAATTGAGTTACGCGACAATTAACTGATTACCTGATCAGTTAATCGAGTTGACTATCAACGGCTAATAAACTTAGTTTATTATTACTAAAATAATTAGTATTCTTGCAGTCTATGTATTTGAATTGCAAGACATTTTTCAGCTTTCGTTATGGCACGTTTTCAACCAAAGAACTTGTTGAAACGGCAACTGCAATGGGAATAACTGCGTTGGCGCTGACAAATATCAATTCAACCTGTAACGGCTGGGAATTTGTTAAGCTTTGCAGTGAACATGGTATAAAACCAATTCCTGGTGTTGAGATCAGGAATGAAGATGAGCTTCTTTATATATTACTAGCAGCCAATAATGTTGGCCTTGCCTGGATCAATGAATTTTTAACCAATCACCTGGTTGAAAAAAAATCTTTCCCGGTTATTGAAGATAAGCCCGTTTTTTTCTCAAAGCCGGGCGATGGATATGTGATTTTCCCTTTTGGTAAAAAGGTTCCGGAATCTTTAAGAGAAAACGAAAAGATCGGCGTACTCCCTTGCGAGATTTCCAGGTTATATAATGTCGATGTTACAAAATATCAACAGCAGTTTGTAATCAGGCAACCTGTGACTGTGCAGGATAAAAAAAGATTTAATCTGCATCGGTTGTTGCGTGCTATCGACAAAAATCTATTGTTGTCGAAGCTGCCTCTTTCTGTGCAATGTGATCCTGACGAAACATTTAAATCACCTGCAGAACTGCTTAGCCAGTTCAGGCAATATCCGTTTATGGTCACTAATACCTACAGGTTGATTGACAGTTGCCATATCGAAATGGACTTCAAGGCCGATAAAACAAAAAAAACTTTTAGTGCTTCGATCGAAGATGATCGTGTTTTGCTCGAAATGCTTGCCAGGGATGGCCTTATCTCGCGTTATGGCAAGCGAAATAAAGTTGCTGCTGATCGCCTGGCCAAAGAATTAAAAATTATCTATGAGCTGGGCTTCAATTCCTATTTCCTGATTAACTGGGATATCGTACGTTATGCCCAATCCCGCGGGTTTTATTATGTGGGACGGGGTAGTGGGGCGAATTCCATTGTTGCCTATTGCCTTAGGATAACTGATGTTGACCCTATAGAACTCAATCTTTATTTTGAGAGGTTTCTTAACCCGCACAGAACCTCACCACCAGATTTCGATATCGATTTTTCATATACAGATCGTGATGAGGTGATTGACTATGTTTTCAAACGATATGGCAAAAAGCATGTTGCCTTGCTTGGTTCTTATCCCACCTTCCAGCATGATGCCATCATACTTCAGCTGGGCAAAGTATTTGGTTTACCGGTAGAAGAAATAAAAACACTGCAACTGACTAACAGGCCAACCGATCATATTCAGCAGCTCATTATTCAGTATGGAGCGCTTATGCGCAACTTCCCGAGTAATCTTTCCATACATCCATGTGGAATGCTTATTTCAGAAGAACCTATACTAAATTATGTTTCAATGTTTATGCCTCCCAAAGGCTTTCCAACAACACAGATGGATATGTTCGTGGCTGAAGATATTGGGCTAAACAAATTTGATATCCTCAGTCAGCGTGGACTGGGTCATATACGTGAAGCCTTGTCTCTCATCAAACAAAATAAAAAAACAGACATCGATATTCATGATGTCGAAAAGTTTAAGCAGGATAAATGCGTTGCCAGCCAAATAAAAGAAGCCAACACTATTGGTTGTTTTTATATTGAATCACCGGCTATGAGACAGCTTCTTAAAAAACTTTGTTGTGATGACTACCTGACTTTGGTAGCGGCCAGTTCCATCATCAGGCCCGGGGTCGCCCAGTCGGGTATGATGCGGGAATATATCTACCGGTTTCATCATCCTGAAAAAACGGTTTACCTGCATCCGCTTTTTGAAGAACATATGAAAGAGACTTATGGAGTGATGGTGTTCCAGGAAGATGTTATAAAGATTGCACATTATTTCGCAGGACTTGATCTTGGAGAAGCAGATATTTTACGCCGTGCGATGAGTGGCAAATACCGTTCTAACAATCAATTTAAAATTATCCAGAACAATTTTTATGAAGGATGTAAAAAAATGGGACATCCGGACGACCTGGCGAAAGAAGTTTGGCGGCAGATGGAGAGTTTTGCCGGTTACAGTTTTAATAAAGCACATTCGGCAAGTTTTGCAGTCGAGAGTTATATGAGCCTTTATCTTAAAACATATTTTCCGAAAGAATTTATGGTTGCTGTGATCAATAATTTTGGTGGATTTTATTCGCGGGAGCTTTATTTTCTTGAACTCCTTAAGATAGGCGGTGACATTAAAGCCCCGTGTGTTAATAACAGTGATATATACACGAATATCCATGGCAACGAAGTGTTTGCCGGATTTGTTCATATCAAGGGATTACAAACGGTATTGATAGATGCGTTGCTTGAGGAAAGACAGACCAATGGTCCTTTCCTTCATATGCAGGATTTTATTGAAAGAACAAATGTGGGACTCGAACAATTGAATACGCTGGTAAGTATAGGTGCTTTCAGGTTTACAGGTAAGGGAAAAAAACACCTGCTATGGGAAGCGAATTTTCTGCAGAAAAGAAATCAACCGGCACATCATCAATCACCGGCTTTGTTCCGGGAAGAGCCGGTAGAGATTCAGTTGCCTGCATTACAGGATTATCCGCTCGATGATTTATTTGACCAGATGGAAATTCTTGGTTTCACTTTGACCAATCCATTTGAAATGGTTGATGATGATCCATCAAAATATACTGCTGCTTCACAGATTTGCGATTTTGCAGGCAAATCAATCACGGTTCTTGCCTATTATATCGCAAGGAAAGGGGTGGTAACAAAAAACCGTGACCAGATGTTTTTTGGAACTTTTGTCGACTCTAAGCTGGATTGGATAGATACTGTTCATTTTCCTGATTCAGCGCGGGATTATCCTTTGCATACCGGGGGTTTCTATCGCATTACCGGCCGTGTAACAGAAGATTTCGGTGTGTTTTCGCTGGAAGCAAACAAAATGGTAAGGGTTGGTTACAAACCGAGATCTTATGAGGTTTAAAGTATTCGTTTTATGTTAACCTACAACAGGCATATTGCACATCTCGACCTCGATGCATTTTTTGTATCGGTCGAAAGGCTTCGCAATCCCAGGTTAATTGGCAAACCCTTGCTTATTGGTGGAAGCAGCGACAGGGGAGTAGTTGCAGCCTGTAGTTATGAAGCAAGAAAATTTGGTATACACAGTGCTATGCCTATGCGGGCGGCCCTGCGTTTGTGCCGCGAAGCGATAGTGATCAAAAGTGACTTCGAGGAATATAGCAAGTTTTCAGGCATGGTCACCGAGGTAATAAGTGAATCAGTGCCTGTGTTTGAGAAATCAAGTATAGATGAATTTTATATTGATCTCACGGGCATGGATAAATTTTACGGTTGTGCAAAGTTCACAGAAGAACTGAAATCAAAGGTGATAAAAGAAAGCGGTTTGCCGGTTTCTTATGGATTAGCCAGCAATAAACTGATCAGCAAAGTTGCAACAAACGAAGTGAAACCAAATGGAAGGATCGAAATACCTTTTGGTAACGAGCGGTCTTTTCTTGCGCCATTGAGCATTATGAAAATTCCAGGCATAGGAAAAGAAACCGGGTATAAGTTTTTGAAGATGGGTGTGGAAACAGTCCTGATGCTCAGCGATATCCCGTTGATGCTGCTTCAGAATCTGATGGGTAAAACAGGAGAGGAGTTATGGCGTCGGTCAAGGGGGATTGATGAATCCCCGGTGATTCCCTATCATGAACAAAAATCTATATCTACAGAAAATACATTTCAGCAGGATACTATAGACATAAATTTCCTTGACGCGGAGCTTGTGAGGATGACAGAAAAAATTGCATTTGACCTTAGGAACCAGAACCGCCTCACGGGATGTATCACTGTCAAGATCCGATACTCCGATTTTGAAACTCATACTATCCAGAAAACGGTGCCCTATACAAATGCCGACCTGATGCTTGTGAAAACCGTTCGGGAACTATTTAAAAAGTTGTATGAAAGGCGCTTGCTTATCCGCCTTATAGGAGTCCGGCTCACTCACCTGATCGCAGGAACCTACCAGATAAACATGTTCCAGGACACCTCAGAACTCATTCATTTGTACCAGGCAGTTGATAGCATCAAAAATCAATTTGGAGAAGGTGTGCTTTCCAGTGCCGCGGCAGTCTTCAAGAGAGATATGAATTATGAATTATGAGTTATGAAAGAAGTTATGAAATGTTGAATTATGAATTCATAACTCTTAGTTTCTTAACTTCTTTCATAACTCATAACTCATAATTCATAATTCTTTTAAAGTATCTTGCCGGTAATTTCAAAAATTCATCAATCACGAATAACATGAACTACCAGTTCCCAACATATGTCCGGTAACATACTGATTATAGATGATGAAGATCAGCTCAGAAAATTGATGAGCCGCATTATTTCACTCGAGGGCTTTGTAGTAAGAGAAGCTTCGACACTCAAAGGGGGTCTCGACATCCTGAATCATCATCCGGTGGATGTCATTCTTTGTGATGTTAAATTACCTGACGGCAATGGAGTTGATTTTGTGACAACGGTAAAAAATAAATTTCCTCTCATTGAAATTATACTGCTTACTGCTTTTGGAAACATAAATGATGGAGTGAAATCGATCAAGAACGGAGCTTTCGATTATGTTGTAAAGGGTGATGACAACGATCGGATCATACCTTTATTGAACCAGGCTTATGTTAAAGTGCAAAGCCAGAGAAACTCGGCGGTAACAGTCAATCAACCAACAGATGCAACTTTCAGTTCGATAATTGGTAAAAGCGTACTGATATCGCGCGCTATAAAACTGGCGGAGAAGTCGGCCGGAACAGATGTTACGGTACTGTTGCTTGGTGAAACCGGTACCGGTAAAGAAGTTTTTGCCAATGCAATTCATTACAACAGCAAAAGGAAAAGCGCTGCGCTGGTAGCCATTAATTGCTCTGCTTTTTCGCGGGAGCTGCTCGAAGCCGAGCTGTTTGGATATAAAGCCGGCGCATACACCGGTGCCGTGAAGGATAAAAAAGGACTTATAGAAGTTGCTGAAGGGGGAACCTTGTTCCTGGATGAGATTGGCGAATTAAACATCGACCTGCAGGCGAAACTGTTAAGGGTACTTGAGAACGGTGAATATTATCGGCTTGGCGATCCAAAAAAACACCAGGCCAATGTCAGGATAATCGCGGCAACCAACCGTGACCTGGTTAAAGAGATTGAAAGTGGTCACTTTCGCGAAGACCTTTTCTATAGGCTCAATGTTTTGACCATAGAGCTACCGGCGCTGCGGGAGAGACCAGAAGACATCTCTGGGCTTATCAGTCATTTCCTGCTTCAATTCAGTTTGCAGGAAAACAAACCGGCAATTAGTATAGAACCCATTGCCTTAAGCTTGCTAAAAAGTTATTCCTGGAAGGGAAATATTCGGGAACTAAAAAATGTTCTTGAACGAGCAGTGATTCTTGTGGAGGGAAATATAATCCAGGTTGCAGATCTGCCTTACGATATACAGAAACAAAACGACACAAGCAACGTCTCACTTTCTCTCGCAGCCGTTGAAAAAAGCCATATAAGAAAGATTTTGCAATCTACTAACGGAAATAAAACCCGGGCTGCCCGTGTGCTTGGGATTGGCCTGGCTACGCTTTATAGAAAAATCGACGAATACCAATTGAACGACTGAAGTAAAGTTGAAAGACTGAAGTAAAGTTGAACGACTGAAGTAAAGTTGAACGACTGAATTTAAGTCGGCTCGCAAAGATCTTCTCAATATGATAATAAACCCTCTCAATTTGAGAGGGTTTTTTTTGTATCCGGACCTGTTAACTTTAATCTTGAAGTTATCTAAACCCGTTCCCGGACTGGCTTTTATGCAGGTGTAAGAAGATATTCCAATACAGGCATTGCATTCGCAATACCCGCCCTGTTAAAGCCTGCGAAAAGATTACAGGTATTACCCTAATTTATAAACCATTTTTATGTTAACAGCTCTATTATTTCTTGCGGGGATCATTTGTTTCTGGATATTTTTTAAATCCGTTGATTTTTTTGAATTGATTTGAACACGTGTTTTGGACCAGGTAATTCCATTGGAATTTACCTGATTGAAACAATTCAATCTCATTAAATTATTTTTTTATGATGACCGTTTTATTCGTTCTGTCCTTAATTGTATTTATCTACCTCTGTTATGTGTTGATAAATCCAGAAAAATTTTAACCCGAAATAATTTTTTATGAATGATGAAATCTTAGGAATAGTCCTGGTGTTTGGGCTTGCACTACTTATAGCATTTCCGCTTGGGAAATACATTGCAAATGTCTTTGGTGACAAAAAAACGCCGCTTGATTTTCTGGCCCCGGTTGAAAAAGCTATTTACCGTCTATCTGGAATAAACCCCAGGGGGGAAATGAATTGGAAACAACACTTGAAAGCCTTGCTGACCATCAATTTTGTGTGGTTCATCTATGCTTTTATTATGTTGATTACACAAGGTTCATTGTTTCTCAATCCCGACGGTAATCCATCACAGACGCCGGATCTTGCTTTCAACACAGCTGTATCTTTTCTTGTTAACTGCGATCTTCAACACTATAGCGGTGAAAGCGGTGTGACCTATTTAACCCAGATAGTCGTAATTACTTTTCTCATGTTTGTTTCTGCTGCAACCGGGATCGCGGCTGCCATTGTATTCTTTCGTGCATTGCGCGATAAAGTAAGTGATACCCTCGGCAACTTCTGGGTATATTTCGTTAAATCATTAACACGCATTCTGTTGCCATTATCAATAATAGTGGCAGTAATACTTGCTTTCAATGGTACCCCTGCTTCTTTCGAGGGAAAGGATTCCATCGTCACCTTACAGGGTGACAGCGTGCAGGTGAGCCGTGGACCTGCTGCTGCGATGATTGCAATCAAACATATTGGTACCAATGGCGGAGGCTGGTTTGGAGCAAACTCAGCGCATCCGCTTGAAAATCCAAATTATCTGACGAATGTGACTGAGCTTATCGCCCAGTTTATTATTCCATTGGCTATGATATTCGCTTTTGGTTTTTACATAAAGCGTAAAAAAATGGCCTATGTAATATTTGGAGTGATGACAATAGGTTTTCTGTGCCTTGCGATACCGACAGTTATACAGGAAATAAATGGAAGTCCCGCTATTGCAAAATTAGGTGTGATGCAACCTACAGGAGCCATGGAAGGTAAAGAAGTAAGATTTGGTCCTGCTGCTTCCGGCTTTTGGAGTGTTGTGACAACTGTAATCTCTACCGGATCGATTAACTCTATGCATGATAGTTCCATGCCCTTATCAGGCATGATGCAAATGCTGGGTATGATGATCAACTCTTTCTATGGAGGATGCGGTGTAGGATTACTAAACTATTTTATTTATCTGATGATCGCTGTATTCATATCAGGACTGATGGTCGGAAGAACCCCTGAATTTATGGGTCATAAGGTAGAAGCACGCGAAATAAAAATTGCCGCGTTGATCACTTTATTATCCCCCTTCCTGATCATGACAGGTACTGCCCTGGCTGCTTATTTTAATGTACAACATCCCGGGATAGATTGGGCCGTTCAACCGGGGAACTGGTTGAATAGCCCCTCAAACCATGGGTTTAGCGAAATGCTTTACGAAAATACCTCTGCCAATGCCAATAACGGAAGTGGCTTTGAAGGACTGGGAGATAACAATATCTTCTGGAACGTGGTGACTGGTTTCATCCTGATACTAGGAAGATTTCTTCCCATCATTGGTCCTATAGCAATCGCAGGTCTCCTGGCTAAGAAAAAATATGTTCCTGAATCAGCAGGTACTTTAAAAACTGATTCATTAACGTTCGGAATAATGACGCTTGCTGTAATCATTATTATTAATGCACTGTCATATTTCCCGGCCCTGGCCCTTGGACCAATCGCTGAATATTTCTCTATCTATTAATCTTAGTTACAATGAATAATAATATCAAAATAAATAAACCAAAGACCGGACTTTTTCAGGGTGAGCTGGTCAGGACTGCTATAAAACAAGCTTTTGTTAAGCTGAGTCCAAAACTGATGATAAAGAATCCTGTGATGTTCACTGTCGAAATAGGCACATTCGTAATGCTGGCAGTGGTCATCCTTACTGCGGTTTCCGGTGACGTCACCCAGGGTTCAGTCGGTTATAACTTTGCAATCTTTTTTATCCTTTTGCTCACGGTATTGTTCGCCAACTTTGCAGAAGCCATTGCTGAAGCGCGTGGTAAAGCACAGGCTGAAAGCTTAAGAAGGGCAAGACAGGATACACCTGCAAAACGGGTAAGGACATACGGCAACGGTTCAAGTGATGAAATCGAGATTGTATCATCATCGCAATTAGTGCTAAATGATCTTTTTGTTTGTATAGCAGGTGATGTGATCCCTATGGATGGTGAGATTGTAAGCGGTATAGCATCCATTGATGAAAGTGCGATCACAGGTGAAAGCGCCCCGGTGATTCGTGAAGCCGGCGGCGACAAATCATCCGTAACCGGTGGTACAAAAGTACTTTCAGATAAGATAATCGTAAAAGTAACTACTGCTCCGGGTGAGACATTCCTTGACAAGATGATTGCTCTTGTAGAGGGAGCTAACCGGCAGAAAACGCCCAATGAAATCGCATTGACAATTTTACTCGCTTCATTCACGATAGTATTCATCATTGTTTGTGTGACGCTGAAACCGTTTGCTGATTATGCAAATACTCCCATTACAATTGCTGCATATATCTCACTGTTTGTATGCCTGATTCCGACAACAATAGGTGGGTTATTATCTGCGATCGGCATAGCCGGGATGGACCGTGCACTCCGCGCAAATATCATTGCAAAAAGTGGTAAGGCAGTTGAAACAGCCGGCGACGTTGATGTGTTACTGCTGGATAAGACAGGTACTATAACGATAGGCAACAGAAAGGCGACAAATTTTTATGCAGCTGATGGTACAAGTATGGCAACCTTCATGGGTCTTGCAGCGCTGAGTTCGTTGGCTGATAACACACCGGAAGGAAAATCAATAGTTGAACTGGCTCTTCAGCAAGGCATAAATAAAAGAAGAGAAACAAACATGGAATTTATTGACTTCACTGCTGAAACAAGAAGCAGTGGTGCAAATCTTCCGGATGGAACAAAAATACGCAAGGGAGCGCAGGACACCATTCGTACTCTTGTTAGTAAAGCTGGAAACACATTTCCTGCCCAGGTAACCGAGAGGGTGAAATTAATATCAGAAAATGGAGGCACCCCGTTGGTAGTTTCCGAGAATGGTCTTGTGAAAGGAGTAATAGAGTTGCAGGATATTATTAAGCCTGGCATCAGCGAAAGATTCGAACGTCTCAGGAAAATGGGGGTAAAGACAGTGATGGTTACAGGCGATAATCCACTAACTGCAAAATTTATAGCAGATAAAGCCGGTGTTGATGATTTTATCGCTGAAGCCAGGCCGGAAGATAAAATGAACTATATAAAAAACGAGCAGAATTCAGGTAAGCTGGTAGCCATGATGGGTGATGGTACAAATGATGCTCCCGCCCTGGCCCAGGCAGATGTAGGAGTAGCTATGAACTCTGGCACCCAGGCCGCTAAGGAAGCTGGCAACATGGTAGACCTGGACAATGATCCTACCAAATTGATCGAAGTTGTTGAAATCGGAAAGCAGCTGTTGATAACACGCGGTACACTTACTACATTTTCAATAGCCAATGATGTGGCTAAATATTTTGCAATAGTTCCGGCTTTATTTGTGACTGCCATTCCGGCCCTGCAGGGATTAAATATCATGAACCTGAAAAGTCCGGAGACGGCAATTCTGGCTGCAGTTATTTTCAATGCAATTATTATCCCGATCCTTATTCCGCTCGCCCTTCGCGGTGTTAACTATAAACCTATCGGAGCATCGGCGTTGTTAAGAAGAAATCTGTTGATATATGGTGTTGGCGGAGTTGTAGTACCCTTTATTGGAATTAAAATAATTGACCTGATCGTTGGCTTATTTATCTAAAAAAAAATTATGAAAAAATATCTCTTACCCTCAATACGACTAACCCTGGTAATGCTGGTTCTATTATGCGGTTTCTACTTTGGGGTTATATACCTGGTTGGAAAAATCGCACCGGGTGGCGGCAATGGCGAACAGGTTGTTGTTAACGGGAAGATTGCAGGTTATAAACTGATTGGCCAGAAATTTACAGAAGACAAATATTTCTGGAGCCGTCCATCTGCAGTTGATTACAATGCTGCAGGTTCAGCGGGCAGTAATAAAGGTCCATCTAATCCGGACTATCTTAAGATTGTATCTGACAGGATCGACACATTTATGGTGCACAATCCGGGAATTAAGAAATCAGAAATACCCGCAGAAATGGTTACAGCTTCTGGAAGCGGCTTAGATCCTGATATCTCTCCCGCGAGTGCATATGTACAGGTGGCCAGGATATCAAAGATCCGAAACATTGATGAATCAAAAGTAAAATCGCTGGTTGATCAGCACATCAAACAGAACCCGGTAGGTCCTGATATTATTAATGTACTGGCATTAAATGCGGCACTGGACGAACTGAAATAAAAAACGGCAGGCTACCATACCCGGAAACAACTTACCATTCCCGGAAACAACCTGCAAGGGTTGGGAAGGTGAAAGACTCTCCGGATTAACAAAAACTCAAAGACTATTTATGAAAACAATTATTAGTATATTATTCGTTTGCATTTCTTTCGTTGGCTTTGGTCAGGATTCAATTAAACCCAATACTAACCCCCTTACAATTACGGGTTACCTGGAAGCATATTATGGTTTCGATTTCAGTGAGCCGGTTTCTAATACCAGGCCCTCGTTTTTATACAGCCATAATCGCCATAACGAGTTCAATTTAAACCTGGGTTTTATAAAGGCGGATTATAATCAGGATAGGGTACGTGCCAACCTGGCGATCGCGGCAGGTACTTATATGAATGCCAACTATGCTGCCGAGCCTGGTGTTCTTAAAAATATTCTGGAAGCAAACGCCGGTTATAAATTGAGTAATAAGAAAAATATCTGGTTCGACATTGGCATCTTACCTTCTCATATCGGATTTGAAAGTGCTATAGGAAAAGACAACTGGGCTTTGACGAGAAGTCTTGTCGCTGAGAACTCACCCTATTTTGAAAGTGGCGCCAGGCTTGGCTACACATCAGATAACGGGAAGTTAAGTGTAAGTGCATTGGCATTGAATGGCTGGCAAAGGATCACAAAGGTAGAAGGTAACTCTATGATGAGTTGGGGTAGCCAGATCACGGTAAAGCCAGGCAGCAAACTGTCATTAAATTACAGTACTTTCTTTGGAACGGATAAACCGGACTCTGCCAGGTTGTTCAGAACATATCACAATGTTTATGGCATCTATCAACTAACCAGCAAATTTGGCTTAACAGCTGGATTCGATATTGGAACAGAAGAAAAATCAGTTTCCGATAATTCGGTAAACACCTGGTATACGCCTGTTTTGATTGCCCGGCTTACACCATCACAAAAATGGGCCTTTTCCGTCCGCGGTGAGTACTTCAAAGATGAAAACGGAGTTATTATTTCAACAGGTACACCAAATGGTTTTGAAACGGTAAGCTTGTCAGCGAATATTGACTTCATACCCATTCCTAATGCTATGATCAGATTGGAATTTCGTAATCTGAATAATGGTGACAGGATTTTCGTTGACAAAGACGGTATCGGGCAGAGATCAAATTCTGCAGTAACCCTGGCAGCTGCGGTTTCGTTTTAATCAAAAACAGTCTGATCACAAACAGTCTGATCACAAATAGTCTGATCACAAAAAGTCTGATCAAATGCTTCCCAAAATGCCCTGATCTAAAATTCTCAAAATGATAATTTGTCAATCAAAATGAGATAAGCTGTCGAGGCATTTTTACGATGCAAAACTTGTGACAGGGTTTAATTGACTGGCAATCAATAAGAACAAAAACATTTGGCATTAATGAAAATCAGGGTTCGTTTTTTGGCACTATTAGTTTATCAAAAGAAAATACCATGACAAGTCAATATGAAGTCTCTTCCTTTATAAGAGAAGAATTTCCCGAACTGGAACCGACTATTTACCCGGCCCATACCGACGTGAGTGTATACGTTTCATTGAACAAATTAACTAACTACACAAAGCTTGCTGTTCATCAACACGATTTAGGGGGCGCAAGGAAATGTTTTCAGCTTGCCGCCAGGCTCTATGAAAACGGCGATAAAACTGTCCGGGATTTAATTGAAAATATTTTCGTCTACTCTTTTGAGACTATGTTCTCGGAAGCGAAGACTGAAAATCTGGTTTTGAAAAATATGATTCCACAGAATTTGTACTTTGTCTATCTGAGACAGGTAATGACAAGTGGATGTTAACATTTAAAAAATTGAATAATGGACCCTGATGGTTTTATAATAAGAATTGCCAGTGAAAAGGATCAGCAATTTGCTGAAGAAATATCAAAAGAAACGGAACTGTCTGCAATTGCGCGTGGATCGGGAATTGCAAAAAGAACGCCGGATAGTATCAGAGAGAAATTAAGCAGCGGTAAAGCAGTTATTGCAGTTGCTAAAAGTGGAAAGTGGGCGGGCTTTAGTTATATCGAAGTATGGGCTAACGGTGAATTCGTTTCAAACTCAGGATTGATCGTTGCACCGGAATTCCGTAAAGGTGGAGTAGCAAAGGCGATTAAAAAAAAGATCTTTGCTCTCGGTCGGAAACTTTTCCCGGCTGCGAAAATATTCAGCATTACGACCGGTCTTGCAATTATGAAAATGAACGCCAGGCTAAAGTTTGAGACTGTCACTTTTAATGAATTGCCACATGAAACGGCATTCTGGGAAGGGTGCCGGAGCTGTGTGAATTTTGATATACTGAAGCTTAAGAATTTTAAAAACTGTTTATGCACAGCTATGTTATTTCAACCTGTGCAAAGCTGCCCCAAAATTGAAAAACATGGCTGAGCAGACGACCAATGATATTAATAGCATTCCCGGTACTGCCAAGGGTAAATTAAAAATTTATATTGGCATGAGTGCAGGTGTTGGCAAAACCTACCGCATGTTACAGGAAGCACACCAGTTACAAAGAGACGGGAAGGACGTCAAGATCGGATACATTGAAACACATAACCGGAAGGAGACTGCCGATCTTGTGGAAGGTTTACCGGAAATTCCAAGAAGGGAGGTGTTTTATAAAGGCAAACGACTTAATGAATTGGATGTGCAGGCTATTCTTCTTAACCATCCCGCGATTGTATTGATTGATGAATTAGCTCATAGTAACATTCCCGGAAGCAAAAATGAAAAAAGATGGCAGGATGTACTGGATGTGCTGCAGGCAGGAATTGATGTTATAACTGCCTTGAACATTCAACACATTGAAAGCATCAACGATGAGGTAATAAATATAACCGGCGTAGAAGTAAAAGAACGGGTACCCGATAAATTATTACAACTGGCAGACGAGGTTGTGAATATCGACTTACCTGCAGATGAGTTATTGAGGCGCCTGCGGGAAGGGAAGATCTACGATTCCTCCAAAATTCAGCAGGCTCTTACCAATTTTTTTCAACCTGATAAGATTCTTCAATTGCGTGAACTTGCATTGAAGGAAGTAGCAGGGCAAGTAGAAAGAAAAGTAGATTACCATATTACGGCGATTAAGTCCCCGTTCCGTCATGAGCATTTCCTGGCCTGTGTTTCATCCAATCATGTTATTGCACAGCGAATCATTAGAAAGACTGCAAGACTAGCTTCATATTACAACAGCCAGTGGTATGTATTGTATGTGCAAACGCCGCGTGAGTCAACAGATAAAATAGCTTTGGCAGCACAACGCCATCTTATAAATAATTTTAAAAATGCCATGGAACTCGGAGGTGAGGTAATACAATACAAAGAAGATGATATAACAAAAGCTATCATGCAGGTTATTGAAGAAAAAAAGATCACAACCGTTTGTATTGGCAAACCTCATCTTACCTTGTGGCAGATTATCCTGAAAACCAGTGTTTTTAATCAACTGCTGAAAAAATTGTCCTCGAATAATGTCGACCTGGTTATATTGTCATGATAGTTGTTTTGAAAAAACAGTAAACATGATCTTGCATCAATAAAATATTCTAACTCAAACATGGCACAAACTGTAAAACAAAAAATTCGCCTGGGAACTGTCTTCCTGTTCGGTTTGTTACTCTTAACTGCGGGAGTTGGCATGTTTCATATAATCAGGCTAAAGAACGATGCTGATCAAATTCTGCAAAACAATTATGAATCGATCGAATATGTACATGCAATGTCAGGCATATTGGATAGTCTGCCGCTGGATTCTGCAACGGCGTTCCGGCGGTTTGAGGCTGCGTTAAGTTTACAACAACGCAATATTACTGAGCCTGATGAAAAGGAAGCAACAGAAAAGCTTATGATGCATTTCAAATTATGGAGGGAAGGGAACAATACCAAAGAAATTGAATTGAACATCCGAAAAGCGTTAAACGAAATCCTCATCCTTAATATGAATGCCATACAACAGAAAAATGAACGGGCATCAGCGACCGCTGATAAAGCTATGACTTATATTACACTGATAGCCGGCCTGGTTTTCGTTGTTGGAGTAAGTTTTGTTTATAACTTTCCTTCCATTCTAACGGGTCCTATTAATGCCTTTACAAGTGGTATTGAGCAGATCAGTCACCGCAATTATAGTCACCGCATAAGATTGACACAACATGATGAGTTTGGCCAGATGGCAACCTCGTTTAACGATATGGCGGAGCGGCTTGAATATTTCGAGAATAGCAATCTGAATACAATTATTTTCGAAAAAAACCGCGCGGAAGCGGTGATCAACAGCTTAAAAGATGCAAGCATAGGCATAGATAAGAACAACACCGTTTTATTTGTGAACGACCAGGCTCTTCGTTTACTAAACCTTCAATCGACGGATATGGTGTCAAAGAAAATTGAAGAGATAAGCGAACACAATGATCTTCTTCGTTTTCTTATCGAGGAAAATGGAAGCGTACCATTCAAAATTGTCGTTGACAACCGTGAAAATTATTTTATAAAAGAAGTGATAGATATAACGCAGGAGGAAGGCCCGGGAAATAAAATGATTGTATTAAAAAACATTACCTCGTTCAAGGAGCTGGATGTCGCCAAAACTAATTTCATAGCAACCATTTCGCACGAGCTTAAAACTCCACTTGCATCTTCTGATTTGAGTTTAAGGTTACTGGACGATGATCGCATTGGTACGTTAACTGCTGAACAAAAAGATTTAATTGCCCATTTAAAAGGTGATAATCAGCGAATGCTGCGAATTCTTAGCGAACTGCTCAATATGGCGCAGGTGGAAGCCGGAAAAATACAACTCGATGTTCAGGATGTGTCACCATATACAATAGCTGATACTGCCATTGAGAGTTTCGCCACAACTGCTAAAGAAAAAAATGTTTTGATCACAAAAAAGTATGACCAGGGTTTACCAACCATCAAAGCTGATGCTGAAAAGACAGGTTGGGTGATGAGTAATTTTTTGACCAATGCAATAAAACATTCGGGTGACGGCTCCGAAATCGTCGTTTCTATAGTAAACGAAGGAAATCATATCACATTTTCTGTAACAGATCATGGACCTGGCGTACCAGCGGAATACCAGTCAAAAGTGTTCGAAAGGTTTTTCCGTGTACCCGGATCCAGTACAAGAGGCACCGGGCTTGGACTGGCCATCTCAAAGGAATTCATTGAGGCCCAGGCTGGCAGGATTTGGGTGAGTAGTGAGGTGGGTAGGGGTAGTGAGTTTGGTTTTTCAATCGGGAAAAACCCTTTAATATAGTTATGAGTTATGAGTGATGAGTTATGAGTGAGTGGACGAGTGATCAGTTAAAAGTTCAAGGTAGAGACTCATAACTTATAAACTCATAACTCACTCATAACTCATAACTCATAATTCTGTTAGTTGTTTTCTTTCAATGTACTCAGGAAGCTAACGACATCGCGGATCTCTTTTTTCGAAAGTATTGCCTTCATATCCGGCATGCTTGATGGCGAGTTTGTTCTTTTTACTATCTGGTCCTTTGGTACAACCTGGTTTGGCTGATCACCCATTTTCAGAACTATTGTTGTTTTGGTATCTTCCATTAGCAGTCCCGAAACAGTTTTGCCATCTTTCTTTTCAATTGACACCATACCAAAACCAGGTGCAAGCCTGGCACCCGGTGAGATCAGTGCTTCAAGCAATTGCTCGCGGGCAAGCCGAATGGCAACACCATTTAGTCTCGGTCCGGCGTTACCGCCACGATCATCGTAGGCATGGCACTTCATACATTGTGCCTGTTGGTTACGGAAAAATATATTCCGGCCACGATTTGCATCACCCCCGTTTAAACTTCCTGCATAAGCGGCCGTAAGTTCATCAGGCGATAATCTGGCATTTACATCTTTAAACTTTGTTTTAAGGTCCGCGGAGCCGGTGCTGTCGATAGCTTCACCCAATTCAAGATAAAGATCAGGTGACAGTGAGCCGGAGCCCATCTTTGTAACGAGGTCGTTCAGTGGTTTGCCTGAATATTGTAAGGGTAGTTTTCCGAGCGTTAGTAATGCAGCCTGTTTTTCCTCCATGGTTTTTGTACCGATCACGTTAGTCAGGAGACTGACCATGACTTCCTTCGTGATGTTCATTTTTTGAAGGAGGTCAAGACCGGCAACCCTTACTGTTTTTTCTTTGTCTGTAAGTGC